>DASXHY010000426.1:0-5890 GCA_036488095.1 Verrucomicrobiia bacterium
GGCGGGACGGCGCGGATTTACGTTGATCGAATTGCTCGTGGTCATCGCCATCATCGCCATCCTGGCCGCGATGTTGTTGCCCGTCCTGGCCGGCGCGAAGCTGCGCGCGCAGCGGATTTCCTGCGTCAACAACCTCCGGCAGTTGTCGGTGGCGAGCAAGATGTACGTGGATGAAATAGGCGCATGGGTCGGGCCATTGACGCCGGACCCGACGATGAGCCAGGGGGATTGGATGGGGACGATGCTGAGCTATTATGGCAAGGCGACCAACGTGTTGTTTTGTCCCGCTGCGCCTGACCGCGGCTACCCGGCCGGCGCAGTCAATCCAGCCGGAAAAGCGGACTCGGCATGGCATTGGACGATCTCGACCCCGGTCTATAGCTCCAGTTTCGCCATCAATAAATGGTTGTCTTCTTCGCCCACCAATGCCCTGGGCAACGGGCTGGCGCATCCCAATTTCCTCTATCTAAAAGAAGCTGTGGTACCCCAGCCGGCCAATGTGCCGATTTTTTTGGATGCCGCCTGGATCAACTTGGACCCGCTAGAATCTGACGCGCCGGCCCGCAATCTATACGATCCGGTCAGCAGCAGCTCCTCCGAAGGAATGCCTCGCGCCTGCGTCGCGCGCCACGGCGACAAATCCGCCTCCGGCGCTCCGCAAAGTGTCCTGCCCGGCGCTCCATTGCCCGGAATGATTGACATGGGATTCGTTGACGGCCACGTCGAGCAGGCGAAATTGGATAATCTTTGGACTATTCCGTGGCATCTAGGCTGGGTCGTTCCGCCGATAAGACCGCCGTAAGGAGAATGAAATTCCGCGCCCATGACAACATTGCCATCAGACGCCGTGGGAAGATTTCGCTTCTGATTTTAAGCTCGCCGCAACACTGTGACGGTGGGACATTCGGGCTGTTCTTTTCAATCCAGACGATGCCAAATGAATTCTTCCAACTCATCCCTTCCGCCGACAGATTTGTATGATGACCTCAACGCAAATTGAAACGTCCCGGCTCAAGGCCGATTTTAATTACGGCTACGTGTGGCTCGTCTCGTCCGTCGCGGCGATGGGCGGACTGCTCTTTGGCTGGGATTGGGTCGTCATCGGCGGGGCCAAGCCGTTTTTCCAAAGATATTTTCAACTCACCACGGAAGCGCAAATTGGCTGGGCCAACAGTTGCGCGCTCGTTGGTTGTCTGGTCGGAGCGTTGGTCGCGGGTGCGTTGAGTGATCGTTTCGGACGCAAGCGCCTGCTGGTCGCCGCGGCGCTGCTCTTCGCGGCAACGTCTCTTGGCAATGCCTTCGCGAACAACTTTGCCATTTTCATCGCGTGGCGAATGCTCGGCGGCGTGGCCATCGGGCTGGCTTCCAATCTTTCGCCGATGTACATCGCGGAAGTCGCGCCCGCGCAAATCCGCGGCAAATTGGTTGCCATCAACCAACTCACGGTAGTCGTCGGCATCCTGCTGGCGCAATACATCAACTGGTTTCTCGTGCGGAAATTGCCGTCGGGCGCTACTGATGATTTCATCCGCAATTCGTGGTTCGGGCAACAGGGCTGGCGCTGGATGTTCGGCCTGACGGCGCTGCCGTCGCTGCTGTTTTTTCTCGGGATGTTGATCGTACCGGAAAGCCCGCGCTGGCTGGCGAAGAACGGCAAACCGGATCGCGCGCGGAATATTCTGAAAAAAATTGGTGGCGAAGATTACGCCCAGGCCGCCGTCAGCGACATCGAGTCCACGCTCGCCGCTGAAGAAATCCAGCGTGTTCGCTTCGCCGACCTGCTCGATCCTCGAATGCGGAAAGTACTCGTGCTGGGCGTGGTCCTCGCCGTGTTCCAACAGTGGTGTGGCATCAATGTCATTTTCAATTACGCCGAGGAAATTTTCCGCGCGGCGGGATATGATATTTCGACCGTCCTAAAAAACATTGCGTGGACCGGCTCGGTGAACCTCGCGTTCACGTTTGTGGCGTTGGGAGTCGTCGACCGAGGCGGACGGCGGCCGCTGATGTTGCTTGGGTCGGCGGGGCTGGCAGTAATCTATGTTGCCATGGGATTCTGTTATCACAGCGCAGTTCATGGCCTGCCGGTGTTGTTATTGGTGCTGGCGGCGATTGGCTGTTACGCGATGTCGCTTGCGCCGGTGACGTGGGTGGTGATCTCGGAGATTTTCCCGAACCGCATTCGCGGCGCTGCGATGGCCGTCGCGGTTTCCTCGCTCTGGATTGCGTGTTTTCTGCTCACCTACACCTTCCCGATACTGAATGAGAAGCTGGGATCAGCGGGGACGTTTTGGCTTTACGGCGCTATTTGCGTCGCCGGATTTGTGTTCATTAAATTCAAGCTCCCGGAAACGAAAGGCAAATCGCTCGAAGAAATTGAAAGGGAATTGGTGGACAAGCCGTAGATACGGTCGGAATTTGTATGTCAATCTACACGTCAGAAACGATGGAGTCGAAAAAAGGCAAACGCGCTTTGAAATCGGCCCGTGATGGCCGGGCACGATCGGATTCACGCCGCATGGGAGATGGGCGGCCGGACTCTTTCGCAGACGGTCAGGTGAAGACGACGGGAGAAGTCACCGTTTCCGTCACTGAAATCGTCATCCCGACTTACATGCCCGCGCCGCCGGACAAAAACCCGATGTTTTTGGAGAAGCGAGTTTACCAGGGCAGCTCGGGAAAGGTCTATCCCCTGCCCTTCACGGATCGCATCGCGGAAAAGCCCATCGATCGAAAATGGAAAGCTGTTTGGATCGAAAACGAATTTATTCGCGCGATGATCCTCCCGGAAATCGGCGGGCGCATTCATGTTTTGCAGGACAAAACCAACGGTTACGATTTGATTTACAACCAACCGGTCATCAAACCAGCGCTGGTGGGACTCGCCGGGCCGTGGATTTCCGGCGGCATCGAGTTCAATTGGCCGCAGCATCATCGCCCGGCGACGTTCCTGCCCGTGGATTTCAAAATCGAGGAACACGCTGATGGTTCGAAAACGATCTGGTGCGGCGACCATGACCCGATGTTCCGCATGAAGGGCATGCACGGGGTTTGTTTGCATCCGGGCCGCGCCGTCCTCGAATTGAAAGCGCGCGCGTATAATCGCACGCCGCTGGTGCAGACGTTCCTGTGGTGGGCGAACGTCGCCACACGCGTGCATGAAGCGTATCAAAGTTTTTTCCCGCCGGATGTTTACTACGTCGCCGACCACGCGCGACGTTCGATGAGCGAATATCCGCTGGCGAAGGGTTTTTATTACGGCGTGAACTACGGCGAACGCGGGCGCAAAGGCGTGCCGAAACTGGAAATCCCCTCCCAGTTCGTGCCGCCGCATTGCGACGGTTCGAAAAACGGGGAGCAGGACCCGCACGTCCCGCCCTATGCACCCAACGATTTGTCGTTCTACGCCAACATTCCTGTGCCCACTTCCTACATGTGCATGGGCAGCAAGGAGGATTTTTTTGGCGGCTACGATTACAAGGCACAGGCCGGCATCGTTCATTTTGCCGACCACCACATTTCGCCCGGCAAAAAGCAGTGGACGTGGGGCAACCACGAATTCGGCTACGCCTGGGACCGCAACCTGACCGATGCCGATGCGCGCGGCGAGTTCGCGCCATATATTGAAATCATGGCGGGTGTCTACACGGACAATCAGCCGGATTTCAGTTTCCTGCAACCGGGCGAGACGAAAACCTGGAGCCAATACTGGTACCCAATTCAAAAAATCGGCGCGGCGCAACACGCGACACTTGAGGCAGCCATCAGCTTGTGTTTGTGCGAGCGCAATTTGCATCTCGGCGTCGCGGTGACGCGCGTGCATTCCGGCGCTGTTATCGTCGTCTCGGCAAAAGGAAAACAACTGGCGCGCTTTGAACGCAGCCTCTCGCCGGCGAAGCCGCTTATTGAAACAATAAAATTGGCCGGGGACGTGAAGGAAACGGATTTGTTTGTCCAGGTCACGGATGAGGCCGGACGCGAATTGGCGTCCTACCAACCGAGCCGCCGTGTCACCGGCACCGTTCCTCCGCCCGCGACCGAGCCGCCCGCTCCGCAGGACATCGCCAGCGCCGACGAGCTGTTCATCACCGGCCTGCACCTGGATCAATACCGCCATGCCACACGCTCGCCGGTGATTTATTGGCGCGAAGCGTTGCGGCGCGACCCGCTGGATTCACGCTGCAACAATGCGCTCGGCCTCTGGCATCTCCGGCGCGCCGAATTTACCCTGGCCGAAACGCATTTCCGCAAGGCCATCGAACGCGTGACGCGCCGAAATCCCAATCCTTACGATGGCGAGCCGTATTATAATCTCGGACTGTGCTTGCGGCACCTCGACCGCGACGACGAGGCGTACGATGTGCTTTATAAAGCGACCTGGAACCAGGCATGGGCAGCGGCGGGTCATCATGCGCTGGCGGAAATCGATTGCTCGCGGAAGAACTGGGCCGCGGCCCTGCAACATCTCAATCACTCGTTGCGTTTCGACACGAATAACCTGCGCGCGCGAAATTTGAAAGTTTTGGTTTGGCGCGAATTGCACCGGAAGGACGAAGCCGGATTGCTCCTGCAATCCACAACGCAATTGGACCCGCTCGATTGGTGGACGAGGTATTTGCAGGGCGAAACACTCGATTGCGACCTGCAAACAGAACTGGACATTGCGCACGATTACGCCCGCGCCGGTTTTTTTGAAAACGCCGTTCAGATATTGGAGAGCGCGGTCTCATCGACCCGCGATTTGCCCGATCAAAGTTTGGGCGCGCTGCCGCTGGTCCATTACACGCTCGGTTGGTTGCACGAAAAACTGAGTGACAAAAAGGCGGCGCTACGGGCCTTTGCGGAAGCTGCCGCTCAACCGCCGGATTATTGCTTCCCGGCGCGCCTCGAGGAAATCGCAGTTCTTGAATCGGCGATGCGCGCAAATCCCCGGGACGCCCGCGCGCCGTATTATCTTGGCAACTTGTTTTACGACCGCCGCCGCCACGCGGAGGCGATCCGGATGTGGGAACGAAGCGTCCGGTTGGATGAAAATTTTTCGGTGGCCTGGCGCAACCTGGGAATCGGTTATTTTAATTTTTCCAAAAATTCCGCCAAAGCCCGCCGCGCCTACGAAAAAGCCTTCCGGGCCAATCCCTCGGACGCGCGCTTGTGCTACGAACGAGACCAGCTTTGGAAACGGCTGGGCGACAAACCCGAAAAGCGCCTGCTCGAGCTTGAAAAATATCCGGCCCTGGTTCGCGCACGCGACGATTTGAGCATCGAACTGTGCGCGCTTTACAACCAGACCGGTCAGCCTGACGCGGCGGCGGAAATGATCGCCAGCCGCCAGTTTCAGCCGTGGGAAGGCGGCGAAGGCGGGCCGCTGGGGCAGCACGTGCGCGCGCAATTGGCGCTGGGCCGCGCCGCGCTCGCGAAAGGCGAATTCGCCTCGGCGCGATCGCATTTTGAGCAGGCTTTGAAGTCGCCGCGCAATCTGAGTGAGGCGAAACATCTGCTGGCCAATCAAAGCGATATCCATTACTGGCTCGGCTGCGCCTTCGCGGAGCTGTGGGATGCGAATTCCGCCGCACAACATTGGCTCATGGCGGGAACGTTCAAGGGTGATTTTCAGCAAATGAGCGTGCGCGTCTTCAGCGAAATGACTTATTACTCCGCCCGTGCGCTGGAAAAACTCGGCCGGCGCGCGGAAGCGAAGAAATTATTTCGCGCCTTGCTCGCCTATGCGCGCGAACTCCAAAAGACGTCCGCCAAAATCGATTACTTCGCAACCTCGCTGCCCACGATGCTTTTGTTCGAGGACGATTTGCAATTCCGCCAGGACACGACCGCACTGTTCCTGCAAGCGCAGGCTCATCTCGGTTTGGGCGGCAAAAAGAAAGCGCGAGCG
>DASXHY010000543.1:0-2555 GCA_036488095.1 Verrucomicrobiia bacterium
CGTGCCGAGCGTGTCTTCGAGCGTGGTGACTTCGAAACCTTCCATCGCGGCTTGCAGCGCGTTGATGGGATCGATCTCGGTGACAATGACGCGCGCGCCGAATCCGCGGAGCGAATGCGCGCTGCCTTTGCCGACGTCGCCATAGCCGCACACGACCGCGACCTTGCCCGCGATCATCACGTCCGTGGCGCGTTTGATGCCGTCCGCGAGCGATTCGCGGCAGCCGTAGAGGTTGTCGAATTTCGATTTAGTGACCGAGTCGTTGACGTTGATGGCGGGAACCAAAAGTTTTCCCTGTTCCAACATCTGATAGAGACGATGCACGCCGGTGGTCGTTTCTTCGGAAACACCTTTCCAGTTTTTCACGACTTCATGCCAGAAACCGGGGCGTTCTTTCGCGACCTTTTTCAAGAGCGCTTTAATAACGGCGATTTCGTGGTTGTCGCTGGGTGAGTTGACCCAATCGCTGCCGTTCTCCAGCTCGTAACCTTTGTGGATGAGCAGGGTGGCGTCGCCGCCGTCATCGACGATGAGTTGCGGGCCTTTGTTGCCGGGGTGGGTGAGCGCGGCGAGGGTGAAATCCCAATATTCCTCGAGCGTTTCGCCCTTGTGCGCGAAGACCGGGATGCCGGCTTGCGCGATCGCGGCGGCGGCGTGGTCTTGGGTGCTGAAAATATTGCAGCTTGCCCAGCGCACGGACGCGCCGAGTTCGGCGAGCGTCTCGATGAGAATGGCGGTCTCGATGGTCATGTGCAACGAGCCGGTGACGCGCACGCCCTTGAGGGGCTTCTGCGGGCCATATTTTTTGCGAATGGCCATCAGGCCGGGCATTTCGTGCTCGCAAACCTCGATGGTCTTGCGGCCCCATTCAGCGAGCGAAAGATCGCGCACGGCGTAATCGTGTTTAGCGGAGCCGTTGCCGTTTTTCGGCAGCGCGGCGGCCGTCTTCGGCGTGGCGCGGCGTGATTCGGACAATTTAATTTTTGCCATAAATAATAAACTTTCAGGTTTTCAGTTTTAAGCCCTAACCGTTGCCGCCGCCGAACGCCCGTTCACGAGCGACGCCGCGCGTTTCAAGGTCGCCGCTGCCACGGGCGATTTGCCCTGGCCGCAGGCTTTGCGGAGCGCTTCGGCTTTGTCGGTCTTTTCCCAGGTGATATCGGGATCGGTTTTGCCAAAGTGACCGTAGTTGGTGGTCTTGGAATAAATCGGACGCAACAAATTCAATTGTTTGATGATGTCCGCGGGTTTGAAGCTGAACACTTCGCACACGGCTTTCTCAATCGCTTCGTCGGTGACCACGCCGGTGCCGAAGGTATTGACGCAGACCGAAACCGGCTCGGGATAACCAATCGCGTAAGCGAACTGAATCTCCGCGCTGGTCGCGAGGCCCGCGGCCACGATGTTCTTGGCCACATAACGGCCCATGTAAGCCGCGCTGCGGTCCACCTTCGAGGGGTCCTTGCCGCTGAACGCGCCGCCACCATGACGTCCCATGCCGCCGTAGCTGTCCACGATGATTTTGCGACCGGTCAAGCCGGTGTCGCCCTGCGGTCCGCCGACCACGAAACGGCCGGTGGGGTTGATGAGAAATTGCGTTTTCTTGTCGAGCAAGCGTTCGGGCAAAACTTTCTTGATGATTTCCTCGATGCAAAAATCCTTGATGGTTTTGTGCTTCGCATCGTGCGCGTGCTGGGTGGAAATAACCACGTTCGTGATGCGCACGGGCTGGTCGTTTTCGTATTGAACGGAAACCTGGCTCTTCGCGTCGGGGCGGAGCCATTTCACCTTGCCGGATTTGCGAATGCGCGTGAGTTCGCGACCCAAGCGATGCGCATACATGATGGGCGCGGGCATGAGCTCGCGGGTTTCGTTGCAGGCGTAACCGAACATCAGGCCTTGGTCACCGGCGCCTTGCTCCTCGGTTTCCTTGCCGTCCGCGGCGCGCGCGTCCACGCCCTGGGCGATGTCCGGCGATTGCGAAGTGACGGCATTCAGGATGAGCACCTTGTCCGCATGAAAAACGTCGTCGTCATTGGTGTAACCGATGTCGCGAATCGCGGCACGCGCGATGGCGTTGAAATCGAGCTTGGCTTTGGTGGTGATTTCACCGCCGACCACCACGAGATTGCTCTTGGCGTAGGTTTCGCAGGCCACGCGGCTGCGCGGGTCCTGGGCGAGGCAGGCGTCCAGCACAGCATCGGAAATGGTATCGCACACTTTGTCCGGATGGC
This sequence comes from Verrucomicrobiia bacterium, assembly GCA_036488095.1. GTDB lineage: Bacteria > Verrucomicrobiota > Verrucomicrobiia > Limisphaerales > DASXHY01 > DASXHY01. Next base: position 2,235 of record DASXHY010000543.1, read on the forward strand.
CCTCGCCGACGGATTCAGACGAAAAGATAAAATTCTTGCTCATGAATGAATAATGTTACACGGTTTAAATGTCATATTGACGTATCAGGATAAGATGATATAACAGCTTTCAACACCGTCAACCTATTTTTGGAAATAATTTAGCAGGCTCACAGAAGGAAACGAAGGAAACGAAGGAAACGAAGAATCGGAAGAAGAATGTAAAGAATCCGAAGTTTTAATGAAACGAGCAAGACAAACGCGGAACCAAGGGGCAGCATCTCAATTTTTGAGAAGTGGGTGGCTGGTTCGAGGTTCCGAAGGAACCTCTGACAATAGCCC
>DASXHY010000554.1:0-5278 GCA_036488095.1 Verrucomicrobiia bacterium
ATCGTGGCGAGCGTGCCGGAAAGCGAATACTTCTGCCCGCGCCGCACCTGAATCTGCCGCGCGAACCACGTCGCAATCGTGCCGCTGTCGCAGGACACCACCGCATCATCGCGCAAATATTTGCTGAGTTCCCACGCCACGACCTGCGGTTTCATCGGTTTATCGTCCCGCGTGCCGCGTTCCTCCATCAACTCCCACCACTTCTTCATGCCGCGCTGCGCTTTTTTCAAAAAGGACCGGTCCGCATTCCGCCGCAACATCGGCAGCAGCCGGGTCAACGTGCGCTGGCTGTCGCCTACCAGGCCAACCTCGACCGGATAACGCAAGCCGATGCGCGCCGGATCCAAATCGATTTGCACACCGCGCGCCTGGTCCGGCTTCGGAAAAAATTCCATGTAGGGGAACGAAGTCCCCACCATCAGCAGCGTGTCGCATCCGTCCATTGCTTCGTGCGACGGCCGTGTGCCGAGCAAGCCAATGCCGCCCGTCGTGAACTCGCAATCATCCGGCACGCACGCCTTGCCGAGCAGCGCCTTGATGATGGGCGCGCCGAGCTTGTCCGCCAGCGCGATGACTTCATCGGTCGCGTTCAACGCTCCGCGGCCGGCGAGGATGGCCACTTTTTTCCCCTCATTCAGAATCTTGGCGGCGCGTTTCAAATCTTCATCCGCTGGAAGGCCGGCGCGGCGGGCGAACACGTCCGAGTTATGGCCCGGAATATTTCTCATCGACCGCGCGCTTTTCTTCACCGGCATGGACTGCGTGTCCGTGGGGAAATTGATATGCGCCACGCCGCGGCGGCTCAACGCGGTGCGACAAGCCAGATGCGCCACGTTGCAAACATGTTCCGGTCCCATCACGCGCGTGTTGTAAACTGCCACATCCATGAACACGCGGTCGAGGTCCACGTCCTGTTGCGAATGCGTATCAATGAGATCGTGAAAATGATGCCCCGTGATGGCCAGCACCGGTGCGCCGTCCATCTTCGCATCGTAAAGGCCGTTGAGCAGATGAATGCCCCCCGGTCCGGAAGTGGCCAGGCACACGCCCAGTTTGCCTGTGTATTTGGCATAACCGCAGGCCATGAATGCCGCGGATTCCTCGTGCCGCACCTGGACAAAACGAATGTCCTCCTGCCGTTTGCGCAATGCCTCCATGATTCCGTTGATGCCATCGCCCGGCAGCCCGAATATGACCTCAACGCCCCATTCCAAAAGGACCTCGATCAAAACATCTCCTGCGGTAGTAGCCATAAATTTCAACCTTTGTGCATGATTGCCAGCTTTGGCCGCTGAATAGCGCGGCTAATAATCCGTCCATCCATTTGGGTCGAGATTCCATTGGGGATTTGGCCCCATGAGTTCCGGAGCGCCGGCGTCTCGCCGGCTAGAGCGAAATGGAAGATGGAGAATGGAAGATTGAAGATAGCGGAACTCCTATTCCAACAGTCCGGTTTCTTTATCTTTCCTCTATTGCAACAAGCCGGCGAGACGCCGGCGCTCCCTCCCGGGGCCACGACACTGCTACGCAAACATGTTGATTTTGTTTGGCTTGAGCCTTGGACTTGGGTTTGATTAGGCCGGTGATTGGCAATTTGCTGCAACCTGAACTGGTGGATTTGATCGCGAAACGCGACTTCGCGCAGCTTCGTGCCATTCTCTGCGATTTTCCCCCAGCCGACATTGCCGAAATATTCTTCGATCTCGGTCCCGAAGACGAAGCGGTCTTGCTGCGCATCCTGCCGAACGACGTCGCCGCGGAGGTCTTTGAATATCTGCCGGTTGCCGACCAGGAACAAACACTCCACGCGCTCGGCACGGAAAAGGTTGCGCAAATCCTCAACGACATCGCGCCGGATGATCGCACGGCGTTGCTGGAAGAATTGCCTTCCGCCGCCACGCAAAAACTTCTTGCGCTGCTCGATCCCGTCGAACGTAAGATCGCCACCGATCTGCTTGGCTATCCGAAAGGCTCGATTGGCCGGCGGATGACGCCCCATTACGTCGCCATCCAGCAGAATTGGACCGTGGCGGAAGTCCTGACGCATTTGCGCGAGGAGGCCGACAAGCGCGAATCCATGAGCCAGCTTTACGTCGTGGACGGCAAAGGGCATCTTGTCGATTACGTCCGCTTGCGGAATGTGGTTGTCGCGCCAATGCAAATGTCCGTACTCGAGCTGCTCGAAAACCAGCAAATCTTTTTACGCGCCAGTGACGACCAGGAAACCGCCGTCGCCGCCTTCAAAAAATACGACTCCACCATCCTCCCGGTGGTCGACTCAAAAGACGTCCTCGTCGGAGTCGTCACCGTCGACGACGTCTTGGACGTCGCCGAACGCGAAGCTACCGAAGACATCCAGAAACTCGGCGGTGTCGAAGCCCTCGATTTGCCTTACCTCCGGACCGATTTGTTCGGCATGGTCCGCAAGCGCGCGCCCTGGCTGGTGATTTTGTTCCTCAGCGAAATGCTCACGTCAACTGCGATGACTTTTTTCCAGGATGAAATCGCCAAGGCCGTCGTGCTCGTCCTGTTCCTGCCGCTGATCATGTCGAGCGGCGGCAATTCCGGCTCGCAAGCCACCACCCTCATCATCCGCGCCATGGCGCTAGGGGAAGTGACCCTCCGCGATTGGTGGCGCGTGATGCGCCGCGAGATTTTGTCCGGCCTGACGCTGGGGTTAATTCTCGGCGCGATCGGCTTTGCGCGCATCACCGTCTGGCATTTTGTTCTTCAACGCTCCTCGGGCGGCTATTATGGGCCGCATTGGTGGCTCATAGGACTCACGATTTTATTTTCGCTCATCGGCGTGGTTCTTTGGGGAAGCCTTTCCGGTTCCATGCTGCCGTTCTTGCTCAGACGCGTCGGACTCGATCCGGCAGCCTCCTCCGCCCCCTTCGTCGCCACGCTCGTGGATGTGACCGGCGTCGTGATTTATTTCACCGTGGCCTACGCCGTTTACCTCAAGCACGTCCCCCTGCCAGTTGCGGCCGGGCAGTGACGCTTAAAAGCCCGTCAAAAATGTAGCAGCCGACGTGAGTCGGCCCTGACTTTTTCCGAATTCCGAAGAAATTTGAGCGGACTCACGTCCGCTGCTACAGAAATGAAGGTTTTTTAACGTGCTGTCGGCCTCCCGCCGGCAGTTCCGGAATTCTTTCGCGATCTTTGAGTTCTTTTGCGGCCAATCAACAGCCGTCAGATTTTCAGACCTCTCTAACGCGACGCGATCTTGTACGCCGTAGTGGCGCTCAGGATGACGGAGATGATGTTGAAAATTGGCAACTCACGATACATCAAATACAGCGTTCCAATGACCGCCACCAGGGCAATGCCCCCGGAAATCATGCCCAGACGGTGTTCGCCGCCTCTGTAAAGCAACCTCGCTCCAAAAGCGGTTAGACAGCCAGTCCCGACGCCCAGCAGCGGAAAGCGAAAACCGACCAACAAGAAAAATCCGAACATCACTCCGACACCAACACCCGCGCCCAGCACCGCGCCCAAAATGCCCAGACCCAAATTGCCTTCCCCGGCGTTTTGCACGGCTGGCACCGCAGCCGAGGCAGCAGCCGCAGCCGCCAATTTCGGCGGCTTCGGCACCCAACGAGTCAGGTCGGCGCCGCAACTCGCGCAGGCCTTGATGATTTCCGTTTCCGCAGTCGGAATCGCACTGTGACACATCGGGCAGTCAGTTATCATAACCGTATAGTATTAGATTGTGCGGCGGCGCTGGATCCATCCGCGCCCGCCGACTTATGACATTTTAAGCAATTTTCTTGCCGAAATAACCCTTTGACGAGCCGCGCCACCCACCACAAGTCCGATCCTCAATTCATTTATAAATAACGTATTATCAATGTTTTATAGCGTTTCAATAAATGTCGTAGCCGCCGACGTGAGTCGGCTCACTCTTTTTCAGCGCGTTCTTGCGGAAGAATCAGTTAGAGCAGACTCACGTCTGCGGCTACAGTATTTTTTTAACCGCTCTAGGCATCTGAAAAGGGCCTGAGTCTGGTAGGGCGCGTCACTCCGTGCGCGCCGAGCGGCAGTAAAATCAACCCGTTTTGGTTTGAAAAGCGGCGCGCGCGGAGCGACGCGCCCTACCCCGTCTCCTCCCCATATGCGATTTCCGCATCGGACGATAAATTAGACCCGAAAGGAATGTTTTTATGATTAACTGGGTGGAATCGACAGACCGGCGGCCGACGGATTATTTCCATTTCGGCGTCACTTGTTTGGGCGTGATTATCCACGTGGCAGGCGTGGTGACGACCAGTCTTGCGGCGGCCATTTGCGGCCTGGTGTTGATTGCTTTCGGACTGGCTTATTTTGTGATGCAGGATGCGGACTGAAATTAACTGCCCTTTCGGGGCACGGACTTCACGAAAGTGACCAAATCGTCAGCAGCGGTTTTCAACGCTTGCGCAGCCGAACCCTCTTCGGCTCGGCGCATGGTTTCCGAGAGATCAAGGTCCGTGGGTTGTTTCAATTCAAGCTGCTCGCGGGTGATAACACGAGTGAATGGCACCAGGCCAGTTCGCACGTCCAGCAAAACGATTTCGCAAGTGCTGTAAGCCTTGGCTTTGTCTTTGCTGAACGCCCGGTACTGCGAATACGTGTCGCTCCCCACCCGAAAGACCAGCAACAAATCCGCCTGCATGCGCACGGCCGCCTCCCGGAGAACGGGTATGGACACTCTAGCGGGCGTCATGAGCGTCGGCAGCGGCGTGACTTCAATAATTTGATCCGAAGCGAGGAGCGCCTGCGAGAGAGCGTCCATCTGCGATTGTTGCACCTTCAGGTAATCTTCGTCCCGCCAGTAATACCTCCCGTAGCGCGAAGCCTCACTTTCCGGAAACTTCATGATCGCCAGTTTTGCCTTCGTCGGAAGCTCCAATTTGCTCGAAAGAATTCGCGCGACGGCCTCATCGCTTAACACCGCCTGGTCCGATGGGAACAAGGATGTTTCAATGGGTTCCTTGGCGGCGTAATCGGCTGTGGCCATCATCGGGGTTGGCGTCGGCCGCATCGTGTCGCAGCCTGAGACCAAAGCCGCCGCGCACGCCAGTAAGAGAAGACAGGTGGTTTTCATAGAATCGTTTGAATAGTTTTCCTCGGTCACGACTCTTATAAAACGCCGCCGCCGGGTCAAGAAAAAGGGAGGGATTGAACCGAAGAGAAAGAATGCAAGCTGTACCTCGCGCCATGCGTCATTCGTTCCTTGAAATTATCCTCGCCGTTCATTTCACTGCCTAAACCGCCTTTGCCTTTAATGCCCCAGCAC
>DASXHY010000562.1:0-7453 GCA_036488095.1 Verrucomicrobiia bacterium
GCGAGGATCTGAGATTCATTCAAGTCGCGGAAGTGCATACTTTATTTTTCGCCATCATGACCACGCCGGCGGCAATTCGTCCAGCGGCAACACGGTGCCCGGCGCCGAAGATAACACAGACGCACAAGCTATTCAGCTTTCGGGACAGGGCTGATCAGACCGCGAACTTGATCGGCCTTCAACTCGACTTTGGGTCGAAACTCTTTGCTCTCCATGTAATTTAAAAGGCTGGAGCGGAATTGCCGGCGAACCGGGTCGTCGCTCAATTCATTTTTGAGGTCGATGCTGCAAACCATTAGCTTCCCACGCGCCACCCGGGCCTCAAATGCGAGCGCCAACCGATGGTTCGTGACCCAGTCATCAACAATCTGCACGGTCGGATGTAAATCGGCGGGAAGATCGTCCAGGATCATCGCACTCGCACGATGAATGAGATACCACCATTGCCAATCACTGTGGAATTCGGTCGGGAAGCCGGCGAGCGCGGGATTTTTGGGATCGCAAAGAATGCCCAGTGTCGTCGGCGGCTGGCGGCCGGTCCAAGCGGTGTTCCAGAAAATGCTGGAGAAACCCAGCGCGACCGGGTTTACCTCTGTGTTCTTGACTCGTGACGGAGGAATCAGAAGCAAAACTTTCCCGCCCGCGTTCAGCTTCGCGAGAGCGGTGGCATCCAAGTCATCGACAATGGTGATGTCTGTCGCGGGTTCTGTGTCGACGTTCGGCGGATAAATCCAAATGTCCCAATCGTTTTCGTAAACCTTGAGGTTGCTTGCGTTACCCGCCGACGAACGTTCTTCGAGGGATACGACCAGTTTGCACTGTTGAGGCGTGATGGCGGAATGGAGTGGCACGGCGATGTGGCCAAGCGGAATGCCGTTGTCCACCGGAATTGTCTTAGCCGGGAAATCGCCCGCGGCAATCATTTTTCCATTGGCGCCGACAAGCTTCCATCTCGTCACGGCGCTGATCGGGCGCGGACCGAAGTGGGCGACCTCCAAGTCGGCCTCCAAAGTTTCATCACTCGTAAAAACGCGTTTCTGCAATCGCGCCAGCGGCACCGTGCTGTTGCAGAAGCGGCTGTATTCCGTCGCGGTGACATAACCTTTATCGTCCCAAAAAGGATCGAGCACTCCAACGAGCGCCGTGCCTTGTCCGGGGAAATCGTGCAAATCGAGCAACTCAAATCCGCCCATCCCTGGCGTGCGCAACGCCGACTCGATGTCCTCCTTGTAGCAGAGCGTTTGCAATTTACCCGACGCCAGCAAAAATTGCCGTGCCTGGCCGCCCAGGTGATGTTCGTCCAATGAATCGCGGAAGATTTCAAAATTCTTCGGCTTGAGGTAGCCGGTATATTTCGGCATCTCCGCAAAATTCGGATAAACGCACCACTGCCCGATTTCGTGGCTGATGACCGGCACGTTCCGCGCCTGGATGTAATCGCGGTAATCGGTCATCGTCTCCGGCGGTTTGGCGTTGATACGCGATTTCAAGCCTTCGCCCCAATGTTGGATGCGCGGATCAGCCGTGACATCGAATTGATTTTCGGGAATCTGCGGCCAACCCGAGCCGCTCGTCCACAATCGCCGTGAATCCAGCGCTTTAAAATGCGCCACGTATTTGGCCAGATAAGACGCGCTGTTTTTCCCGCCCGGTTCGTTGCCGTAGGGCATGAAAAGAAACGAGGGATGATTGCCGTAGGTCTCGAGAATCCGCTCCGTCTCATCGTAAACCCACCGGTCCACAGGCTTGCCGCCGCCGATCGTGGTTGACTGATTGGCCCAGCAGGTCTCGACTTGAAAATAGAATCCAAGTTCGTCGCCGGCGATGAATGCCGCTTCCGGCGGACAATAGGAATGAAAACGAATCAAATTCAATCCGTACGATTTCGCGATGCGTATGATGCGTTTCCACGACGCCACATCGGTCGGCGGATGGCCGGTCTTCGGAAAAATGCAGCACTCCAGCGTGCCGCGAATGAAAATTTTCCGCCCGTTCAAAACGAACTGCGTGCCTTCCGTGGAAATTTCCCGCAGGCCAAACGAAACCTGCCGCGTGCTCCGCGCTCCGCCGGCGCCCGCGAGTGTCGCCGTGAGACTGTAAAGCGCCGGATGAAATTCGTCCCACAACTGCGCATCATCGCCCAGCGGAATTGGGACCTCCGCCGAACCGCCGTCGGCATTCCACTCCACCGCCAGTTGGATGGGGTGAGCGTCCGAGGCCGAGCGTTGAAGCTGTTCCAATCCCGCCAGGACTTCGAGGGTTCCCTTGCCTGGCATTCCAGTTGCGTTGCCAATCTGGATTTTCAATAGCGCAGATTTTTTTTCCACGTCTGGATAAACCTGCGCATCCTCGATCCACACCAGCGGCGTGGCGCGCAATTCGATCGCTCCGACGACGCCATTCCAATCCCCTTGCGTGTGGTCGCTGATGGCGTGCGAGTTTTCGCCAATGTCCACGATCACTCGATTGTCCACGCGAATCGTCAGCGTGTGTTTTCCCGGGCTGAGTTGGCCGCAATCGTATTCGTGGGGCGTCGAGAGGCTGATGTTTGTGCCGGTGAACCGGTCATCGACCCAGACGGACGTCTCCCAATGCGGTCTCTCCAGTGAAAGCACCACGCGCATGCCCGTCCAGTTTTTCGGAATCTCAATTTCGCGCTGAAACCATGCGACGCCCTTGTAATATTTTTCCGGCTGGAGCCAGAATGGAACCTTCACGTTCCCGGGCTCCCGATACTTTGCATATTCCGGCGCGGTGAACCATGGACTTTGCTGCACGCCACCAACCCAGGGCGTGTTTGTGGTGACATCATCGCCGATGCCCTGCTCGGGCAATAAACCAGGAAGATGAATTTTGTCCGGCAAACTGCGCCCATACCACTGCTCCTGGACGCCAGCGTCTGCGCGGTCCAGTTCAAAGCGCCACCGGCCATCGAGCGAAATCGCGCCGCTCGTATCCGCCGCCCGGCAGAGAATGGGAGCGAGAAAAATTGCGACGAGCAGTTGTTTCATAAATTATTCGAACGTTTCATGGAGTGTCATTGCTAATTTTCAGTTCTATTTTTCCAATTTCGTGTGTCGAGCCGAAACCAAACGGATTCTAAACTCGCCCGTGAGCCGGGCGCCTTTCGCCAGCACCACCGGCGCGAGCGGGCATTGGGACAGGACATGCATCTTGACGCCCTGTTCCGCCACACAAGCGCGGAAATGGACATCTGCGGCGGCTTCCACCCGCACGCCCGACCCATCATGAGACGCCAGTGATGCTTCGTAGATGTGGAACTTGATTGATCGGAAGTCTGCTGTTCCCAGTTTCGTCCGATCTTGCGACCACGGCCACGCGGGTTTCATGTTCACCGGCTGCTCCGGCCACTTCTTGTCCCGCCATGCCTTGGATATGCCGTCGGTTCGGCTGATCGAATCGTCCGGGAAAACTCCCCATTCGGACCATCGCCTCCATTTCACCTCGTCACATTTGGCGGAAAGAATTGCCTGGATGCCGATCTCGCGTGAATCAAGATTATCCCCGCCGTAGATGTAGTCGTAGCTGACTCTGCCCACGCCGTTTTTGTCCATGAGCCATCGGGTGACGCCGGCGAAATTTTCGTAGCGATCTTTCACGGTCAACTCCAGTCCGTCGCCTCTTTCCTTCGCCGTCACGCTTTCAACGACGCGGCTCCTGGCATCGGGGAGTTCGGCGTAAGGCTTTTTTTTCTTTTCCTTTTGATAAATCTCCAAATCGCCGAAGTCGTGACGGGTGACGTGCAAAGAGGGGAAGGTTAAAATCGGCGCTTTATGCCTGGCGTTTGTGGCGGCGAAATCGCCCGTTTCCCTGTCAAGGACGAGGGAAAATCCATTGCCTTCGATGGTGATGAGCCGGCCGTCATCACTCCATTTCGGTGCGCCCCTTTCAGGTTGGAGTAACTGAACCGGCTTCCGTTGGCCGAGCGTCGTCGTGGCATTGACAATTTCGCTGCCGCCGTTCATCACGCGCACCAGCAGCATCGCGCCTTCGGGTGTTCGCTTCGGAACCGGAATCTCGATCTCGCCTTTCGACCCCGGAGGAACGGCGATGCGGGTCTTGCCCTTTGCGCCATTCACCTGCCAGTAAAATTCAAACTGGCTTAAATCCGTGAACGAGTGGCGGTTTTCCACCGGTACTCGCACTGAGACGCAGCCGGACCTGTAATCGAGTTGCCGAACCGGAAACCAGACCGGCGAGAACACGAATTTGGCCAGCTCCAACTCAGGCTTGGGCCGCCGCCAGCCGTCAATCAGTCCCCACCACGCATTACCATTTTCGCTGCTCACCAGCTTTCCGTCCGGCAGGTACGCGATGTCATCCACGCCCGACCAGATCTCGCTGCCGATGTAGTGTTCAGACGCGTAGATGTAACTCCACGCCCCTGGATAAATGCCCGCAAGCAGACCTTTGCTGGACTTCACATTTTCGATGCAACTCCTGCCCCAATCCGAGTCCGGCGCGGCGCTCCCGGCGGCCCACAGTTCGCGCAGGCCGGGGTCAATGGCCACATCGGTGCGTTCGTGGTAAACCTCAAAAAAACATTCTCCGTGCAGGAACGGGCGTGGATCATCCGGCAGAATTTCGTCGTAAGGCATTTGCTGGTAGTGGCGGCTGAGAATATCGCACGTCACCTTGTTCTCGCCCGTGAACACGTGCTCGATAGTCGTCGGCCGCGTCGGATCCAGTTGTTTGCATAGCCTGTTCGACTCTTCAAAAAGCCCGCTCCAATGCGATTCATTGGCGAGTGACCACATGATGACGCAAGGATGCGCATGGTTGTAATCAATCATTGCCGACGTGACGGTCAGCAACGGCTTCAAATCGGTCAAATCCTTTGTCGGCGGCAGCCAGCAGAGCGGCGCTTCTGATTCGACATAGAGACCGAGGCGGTCGGCGGCATCGAGAAATTCCTGCGTGGGAGGATAGTGCGACGTGCGGACAAAATTGAGATTGCCGTATTTGAATCGTTTGATGTCTTCCTCGGCGTGGCGCATGGTGTCGGCGCGTCCGGTCAGCGGGTCGATCTCGTGATGACACACGCCTGCGAGCTTGACGCGCGCCCCGTTCACGTAAAGTTGCCGTCCCTTCGTTTCCACCGTGCGAAATCCGATGTTGCGCTCGATTCGTTCCAGCGCCTGGTCATGCTTCTCCAGAGTCAGCACGAACTTGTAAAGATTGGGCTGCTCGGCATTCCATTTCAGCGGATTGGCGACACGCGACTCAATGCTGACTGTGCTTGCTCCCGGCTTGAATGGGTCAAAGACAACTTTTGGATTTGAATGCCCGACGACTTTTCCATCGGCGTCAAAAAGTTGTATCACCACCGAGAAACCGTCTTCCGCAATTTGTCCCGGGTTGTCCAGGTCAAGGACGATTTGCAGTTCGCCATCCCGATAAGCTTTGTCCAACCCGGCATTCAGACGCAGGCTGGAAACATGGAGCTGCGGCAGCGCGTAAATCCTCACCGCCCGGTCTATGCCGCCCAGACTGTATCCGGTGTAGCTGCTGGAACAGGACAACTGCTCCGACACCGTGGCCACCTTCATTTGAAGATCGAGCCGGTTCGTCTGCCCGACCTTGATGGCCTTGGTGATTTCCCATTCGACCGGCGTGAACAGGTTCTCGCTGTAGCCCAGCGGCTGGCCATTCAACCAATAATGCGTTCCACCGTGGATGGCGTCGAAACGCAGGAATATCCTGCAGCCGGCCCACTTCGACGGGATGGTGAACTCTCTCGCCAAAGCGGCAGTTTGGTCCTGGGGAATGTCATAACCCTGCAGCGCCCATTCGCCTGGCACCTGGAAGTTGCCCCAGCCAGCGGCGTGCAATGGCTTCTCCCTCATGCCTTCACCCTTGGCAGCAATCCGCCACGCGCCGTTAAGTGACGCGGTATTCTGCTTTAATCCCAATACTCTGGCAGCGATTGGCCGGTAACGCACCGGCGCGAAAGGCTCGCTAGTCTTGCTTCCGGGAACGGTTGACGGGTTGATGTTGGACTCATCCGTGGCAAAGGCGCGCCAGGAACTGCCGGTCAGGGCAAGTCCTGCCACACCGAGCGATGCCCGTTTCAAAAAAAAGCGGCGGTCGAAAAGATGTTCAATCATACCACGAAAGCATCAAGGCGAAACCGCGCGATAAAACCCGCGATGCAGCCGGCGCAGGGTGAAATTATCAAACTCCGCACCGTGCCAGCCGCAGCCGAGTCCAGCAAGACCGCTCGAATAGGTTGCGTCAACGAAATTGGTGACCTGCGTTCCGTCCACGTAGCAACCGAGTGAAGTGCCCTGCATCGCAAGCCGCAGATTATGCCACGAGTTCAGCGCCACACTCACAGCGCCGGACGCGAGAAGATTTGACGAGGCATGGAGATCCCATCGCGCACTGGCGTTGTTCAACGCGAGCCAATAGCCTCGCGGCGTCGCGTCAGAAAATCCAGCGCCGCTTCCGATGCGCCCCATCACGAATGCGCTGCCGCCGTTGGTCTCGATCAACACATCCGCGCTCACGTCGTAATCCGCCCAGTTGGCCTCGCCGATGACTGTGTAAGGCTTCCATTCGGCAGCCCAACGAATGCCGCCTTGCAGCAACACCTGGCGCAGGCAATGGCCCAGGCCATCGGCGCGAGTGAAAGTTTCAAACGTGCCCGCCTGGTCGGAAAAATATTTCGGCGTCCAGCCCGGCGCGTAGTTTTCAAAATCGTCTTTGAACGGCAGCGGAAAGGGCGCTGGCGGCGGGGACATTGCGCTGCCTTTGTGCTGGCCGGCGGTGGTCGTTAGCGTGTAAATGCAACCCGGTTGAAACGTGAGCGAAAACATTCGGCCGGACGGCGAGAGTTGGGCAACATTGACAAACTGGCTTGCCTGCGTTGTTTGCCAGACATGGACCACGCCAGTCGATAATCCGTTGGTCAGATGGAAGATGATGGTTTGCGGGTTTGCGGCGTCGGAAGTTTCCAACACGATGCTGTAATCGGAATGGTTCGTGGATTCGAGCGTGACGAGGCTTCCACCGCCGGGCAGCAATGCGGACGCGCCCCCTTCGAAATAACTCCAGCCGGGACCGGCGAATTGCGTGGTGTGGGCCGTTATCCAAATTTGCGGCGAGATGGAATAAGAGCCGGACCAGGGCGTGTTGGCTTTCATCAAGCCAGAATTCGGAGCGGCGAGAATGTCGTAATAGGAGGTGATGGGACTCCAGATTTCGGTCTTGGTCATTCTGCCGACGATGTAATTGCGATTATACATCCGCGCCAGGCCCATCGCGCTGCTCCAGTTGGTGCCGTGCGCGCCTTCTTCGCTGTCCCAGAGCGGAATGCCGCAAGTTTGCGCCGCGGCGGGACTGGCCATTTTCGGATAATGCGCACCGACACGGTAAATGACGTTGGACAGCGCCGGATCGACCAGCAAACCAAAGCTTGAGTTTGTCACAA
>DASXHY010000565.1:0-2278 GCA_036488095.1 Verrucomicrobiia bacterium
CGGCATCCCCACTATTGGGGATAGTGCCCCGCGCCCGTTTTAGTAACCGGCCCCACAGACATTTGCGATTTGAGACTACTCGAAAACCAACCTGAGTTATTATGAACAAACACCAAGGTCTCCCCCGCCGAAAATTCCTGAAAACTGTTGCCCTCGCCGGCGCCGCGCCAATGATCCTGCGCTCGGGCCTTTGGGCGGCCGATAACGCCCCGTCCAAACAGATCACGCTCGGTTTCATCGGCACCGGCACCCAAGGCCGCGGCCTGATGGGCGGATTTCTCAATCGCAGCGACACACGCGTGCTCGCCGTGTGCGACGTCGATACCACCCGTCGCGAAAACGCCAAGAGAATTGTCGAGGACCACTACAAAGACGCGACTGCGGCGGGCACGTATAAAGGCTGCACCGCCTATACCGATTTTCGCGAGTTGCTCGGCCGAAAAGACATCGATGGCGTCGTCATTGCCACCCCCGACCATTGGCACGCGTTGATTTCCATCGCCGCCGCCCGCGCGCACAAAGACATTTACTGCGAAAAGCCGATGGCGCACACCATCCTGGAAGGGCGCGCCATGGTCAACGCGGTCCATTCCAACGAGCGCATTCTCCAAGTCGGCAGCATGCAACGCTCCTCTCACGAATTCCGCGTCGCCTGTGAGCTGGTTCGCAACGGCGTTATCGGCACGGTCAAGAAGGCCGAAGTGGCCGTGGGCGGCCCGCCCAAGCCGTGCGATTTGCCCGGCCAACCGGATGAACCCGGGTTGGATTGGAGCTTCTGGCTTGGGCCCGCGCCGATGCGTCCCTACAACTCCGAGCTCAGCCCGCGCGGTGTCCATAAGAACTTCCCGAACTGGCGCAACTATTGCGAATACGCCGCCGGCATGGTCGGCGACTGGGGCGCGCATCATTTCGACATCGTGCAGTGGGCGTTTGGATTCGATGAAACCGGCCCAACCGAGATTCTCCCCGCAGCCGATCCCAACGCGGGCCACGGCGTCCGGATACGCTACGACAATGGCCTGGAAGTCACTCACATCGATGGCAACGGGATCACCTTCTACGGTGACAAAGGCAAAATCTATGTTAACCGCGGAAAATTTAATTTGTGGCTCGGCGACCAAGTCAAGGCGGACGAGGCAGATTCCTGCGACGTGATAGCGAAGGAGCTATTGCCCGCCAACTCCGTTCATCTTTACAAAAGCAGCAATCACCTTTCCGACTGGCTCAACAGCATGCGCACGCGCAAGGATCCGATTTGCAACGTTGAAACCGGCCAGCGCACAGCCACCATTTGCAATTTGGTCAACCTCGCCTATTTCCATCACTTGCCCTTGAAATGGGATCCGAAAACGGAAAGCTTCGTCGGCGAGAACGGCAAAAAAGAATGGCTCGGCCGCGAATACCGCGAACCCTGGGGCCTCACGTGATCCCGAATCAATAGTGAATGACGCTGGACTTCCATCGCTGGATTACGTCGTCGATCAGTGAACGTCCGAACGTGTGCTAAAGTTTCACCCTCTCCCCGGGGGAGAGTAGCCCTGTTGGGTTTTGCATACCGCCATATTTCGGTCAAATTCACACCAAAGGCAAATTAGCTCAAAATTCGCTAAAAGGAACCAACTGTAACATGTTGCAACAGCCAATCGCGTTGCAGGGCAAAAAAGTCGGGCACTCCCGACCAAGTTCGCACATCAGCAATTCCATGATTCGCATGTGGGAAAATTTCAATAGTGGCGTCATGATTTCCCGCCTCCGCCAAAGCGGTTTTCCAGATGTCCGCACTCTTTTGGGCGGGCACGAACGGATCTGAACCGCCAAAAATTGCCAGAACCGGACAATGCACTGTGCGCAGCGCGGGAATCGGATCATAATTCCAAATAAGCTGCCATTGTTTCGAGACGCCAGAAAAGTCGTTACCCAGATAGGGGCAGGCATTATACCAGGATTTATTGCGGTCGGCTTTGTGCGCGGCTTCAACTTCATTCGTATTTCTGCCCGACCGCTGGTAGCGGGAGTTCAAGAGATATAATGAACGTGCTTCGTTGACATCGGCTTTGGCATAACCTGCGGCTTTCATCCATTGTTGAACGCAATAAGCGCCTTGCTCCTCCGGCGTTATGCCCGGGCCGGAGACGCTGATGATAAAGGTAACATCCTTTGACCGGGAAGCGGCTAAACCGACAATCCATCCACCTTGGCTGCTGCCCCAAAGGCCGATTTGATGCGAATTGATATCCCGCAAATTCTTCAGCCGTTCCAAACCGGCCAGCATGTCGCC
>DASXHY010000590.1:0-1563 GCA_036488095.1 Verrucomicrobiia bacterium
CCACCCGCTTGTTCGGCGCGATGCGCGAAACGCAAATCAGCTGCAGTGGCGTTTGCAGCGGTTTATCGTCCAGGGAGGGCAGGGGCACGGTGTCGCTGCCGTTCGGAATCACCGTCACGTTGCGGACGCCGTGCGCGTGCAAATCTTTTTTCGTGGATTCTGAAGGTGTCCAGAATGGCACGTTGCGATAAAGCCAATGCGTCCACCGTTCCTGCCGTTGGCCGATGCTGCTCAACGGCCATCGGTAAAACGCCGTCCAGATCGGGCCCAGCACCTCGTGGATGTACGCCACGCAATTCGTCCGGCACCACCACGGCGCAAACCACGGCAACCCGTGATGTTGATCGATCACGAGATCAAATTTTTCCTGCCGGCGATACCACGCCATCGCTTTGAAAATGGAACTGCCCTTGCCGCCGCCGCGCACGATTTTGATTCCCTGGAACATTTCCTCGCGCGCGCCGCCGGGAAAATCATACGTGAACCAATGCACCTCGTGACCGCGCTCGACCAGCGCCAGCAAATGCGCCAGCGTCACCCGTTCCGCTCCGCCCGAAATGGGATTTTTCGGGTCGCGCCAGTTGAGCATCAGGAAACGCATGGCCAGAATCAGAGCCGCGAAATTTTTTCCAACAACGCCGTGGTTGATTTGCCCGGGACGAACGGGAGAATCATAATCTTTCCGCCGGCTCCCTCGACCGTGCGGCGCTCTTCCTGGTTCAGCGTTTCCAAAGTGTAATCGCCGCCTTTGACATAAATATCCGGCTGGGCAATCGAAAGAAACCGCGTCGCCGTCTTCTCGGCGAAAATGCACACGCCGCTGACGCTCTCCAGCGCGGCGAGCACCGCGGCGCGGTCCTGCTCGTTGTTCACCGGGCGATTCGCACCTTTCAATTGTTGCACCGATTGATCGCCGCTGACGCCGATGAGCAACAAATCGCCGAGGTTGCGCGCCGCTTCCAGATAGGTCACATGGCCGAGGTGGAGCACATCGAAGCAGCCGTTGGTGACCACGAGACGCTGGCCGCGGCTTCGGACGCCGTCGCGCCAGGCGGGCAGATCCGCCCAGGAGATTAATTTCTCGCGAAAATTCACTCATGGATATTGGCGGAAGTGTTTCCGGCTTGGCAATCTTTGAGTGAACCCGGAAGTGTTGAGGCGATTTTTAACGCAAAGGCGCAAAGAACGAATCAGTGCTCTCTAGTTAGGCTACTCTTCGGTTCTCCTGGCCAAATACTTCTCATAATCTTTCAGCCAAATCTTCTCGCAATAATCGGACTTGCCGTAGCACTTAATTTGGCGTTGTGCCTCTGCCGGTTTGAGGAAATTCAACCAGCTGAGACCAACATCAAGGATGGAGCTGCGCAATCCATCCAGAAACGCGCGGGCGTCGCTCATCTCGCCAAACGTGATTTCGTCCTCCGGCCAGCGGCCAATCTCATTGTGGGACTCGTAGTGCCAACCGGACCGAAAAAAGTCCGGCGTCATACGCGACGGCTGAATCTTGAACGGATACTCGTAAATCAGACCCAGGGATGTGTCGAGGTCGCGCAGAAACGTGTG
>DASXHY010000602.1:0-3440 GCA_036488095.1 Verrucomicrobiia bacterium
TCACCTCTTTGCGCGCGACGATAAATAATCTTCGGCGCGATATGACGACCGGCAGTGATCGCGACGTGGCGGCGAATGCGCAGCAACTGACCGCTTACCAGCAGGCGTTGTTCAAAGATTTGCGGGAGACGTTTGAGGCGCTGAAAAACCAGGACGACAGCTCGAAAATACGCGTGGACGATTTGCCGCCGTCGTTGCGGAACATGTTCATTGGCGTGACAGGGAAGTTCCTGGTGCAGGTCTATCCGAAAAAAGACGTGTGGCAGCGCGCGAACCAGAAGGAATTTATTGACCAGTTAAGGCAATCTTTGGATCCGCAAAATAAGGGTTACCCGGTCATAACCGGGATGCCGGTGCAGCTCTACGAATACACTGAGTTGCTGAAGGACAGTTATGTGCAGGCGGCGTATTATTCGCTGGCGGCCATTGTCATTCTAATCCTGTTTCACTTCCGCAGCGTGTCGTCGGTCGTGTTGTCACTGGCACCGGTGGCGATAGGTTCCATCTGGCTGGGAGGGGTGATGGGATGTTTCCACGTGCCGCTGAATCCGGCGAACATCATGATATTGCCGCTGGTCATCGGCATCGGCGTGACGAATGGGATTCACATCCTGAACCGGTTCGCGGAGGAGCAGCAGTCCAATATTCTCGCGCGCAGCACGGGGAAGGCGGTGTTTGTGTCCGGATTGACGGCCATTGCGGGGTTCGGAAGTTTGATGCTGGCGAAAGACCGGGGCATTCACAGCCTGGGTGTCGTGATGGCTGCGGGAGTGACGGCTTGCATGGTTGCGGCGCTGACTTTTCTGCCTACGCTTTTGAATTTGATCTCGAAGCGGCCTCCGGAAAACAAACAACCCAGTGTCGACAATGCACTATCGACACTGGGTCAGGAGGAACCGAGGTAAAAACCTCAAGTATGGGCACATAATAGGAATTAGGGGCGTTAAAGTCAATCCTTATGTTAAATGGATATTAATTGACTAAATACACCGATGCGGTAACGATAAAGATAACTTGGGCGGGCACTATTCACTTACTTCACTCACGCTACTAGGGGAACGATGTATAGGGGGATGGGAGCGCGCTGACCACGTGCGGCGTGAAGGCACTAAACGGTGGAATGATTTCACGCCTCAAAGTGAGCCGCGAGGGCGCGTCTCACTGCGCCCGAGGCGGGCGCGGTCCCCAAAAATTCAAGTGCGTGGATTCCGCAAAAAGGGACTTGGAAAATTACTTAGGAAGTTGCTCCGCTTGACGTAGTGCCGTGTCTAAAGTATTTCGGATGCATCAATCGCGCGCTGCGCATTCATGTTGAAATTAAAAAGCTTTGCAATTTGCTGCCTCGGCCTGGCTGTCGTCTGGCCGGGGTGCGTGCGTGCCGTGGACTGGTTTCACGCCGGGCCGTTGTATGATGAGTTCCAGTTGACGCTCGAACCGGGGCATCGAAGGGAGGCGCTGGGGCCGCTATTTTATTCGGAAGAGCAGGACACGCGGAAGACCTGGGCGCTGCCTCCCTTGTTTTCGGATGTCACGGATCCGTCGATTCAATTGCACGAGTATGATTTTGGTTACCCGGTGCTGACCTACCGCCGGTTCGGGACGGAGCATCGCTGGCAATTCATCCAGATATTTGCATTTGCGGGCGGAGAAAACGGGGAGGGACAGGCGGCGCGGCGTTTCACGCTGTTCCCGTTTTACTTTCAGCAACGCTCGGCTGAACCGGGGCAGGATTATACGGCGGTGGGCCCGTTTTACGGCCATCTCAAGAACCACCTGTTCCGCGATGAAATTTTCTTTGTGATGTTTCCGCTTTACAGCGAGACGCGCAAGGCGGACATCGTGACGGACAATTACGTGTATCCGATTTTTTCTTTGCGACACGGCAACGGATTGGAAGGGTGGAAGTTTTGGCCAATCACCGGCCATGAACATAAGGACCTGACGACCAAGACGAACGGTTTTGGCGATGTCGAAAAGGTCGGCGGGCACGATAACCGGTTTATCTTGTGGCCGATTTACCTGCAGAGCAAAAGTGACATTGGGACGGACGACCCGGTGAGCAGCGTGGCGGTCCTGCCGCTTTACAGCCTGGTGCGTTCGCCGAAACGCGATTCCACGACGGTCATCTGGCCGTTTTTCACGCACATCACGGATCGCGACAAAAAATACACGGAGTGGCAGGTGCCGTGGCCGCTGGTGGATTTCGCGCATGGCGAAGGCAAGACCACCCGGCGGGTCTGGCCGTTTTACAGCCAGGCGCATACGGCTTATTTGGAGAGCGATTGGTATCTGTGGCCGGTTTACAAATACAATCGCGTTCATTCCGATCCGCTGGATCGTTCGCGCATGAGGATTTTGTTGTACCTGTATTCGGACACCATCCAGAAAAACACCGAGACCGGCGCTTACGAGCGGCGGAAGGATTTCTGGCCGTTGTTCACTTATAAACGGGATTACAGCGGCAATACGCGCCTGCAGATTTTCGCTCCGTTGGAGCCAATTTTGCCGAATAACCGGAGTGTGGAACGCGATTACTCGCCGGTCTGGTCGGTGTGGCGGGCGGAAAAAAACGTGAAAACCGGCGCTACGAGCCAGTCCCTCCTGTGGAACCTGTATCGTCACGAAGCCACGCCGGTTTCCAAAAAATGCTCGCTCCTGTTTGGGCTTTTCCAGTATGAATCGGGCGCGGAAGGCAAACGTGTGCGATTGTTTTACGTTCCCGTGGTTCACACCAAATCCACGGCCGCAAAAGCAGAAGCGAACTAACAACTATGTTTGAGAACATCGGTGAAATGCTGGTTCTGTTCTGGCGCACGCTCGTGGCGCTGCCGATGACTTGGCGGCAGCGGCATAAGGTGTTCGAACAGTTTTTTGAAATCGGCAATGCCAGTTTGCTGATGGTCTGCATTCTGTCGTTTTTTATCGGTGGCGAAACGGCGCTGCAAACCGGGCCATTCCTGGCGGAACGCAGTTTTGCCGGGTACCTGGGCGGGATCGTCGGTTATTCCGTCTGCCGCGAATTGGCGCCGATCTTGATGGCGATTCTGATCGCGGGACGCATCGGTTCGGCGATGGCGGCGGAAATTGGTTCGATGCGCGTTTACCAGGAAATCGACGCCTTGCGCACGATGAACATCAATCCCATCCATTATTTGATTTTGCCGCGCCTGGTGGCCATAGCGATCGCACTGCCGATGCTGGTGATGTTTGCTATTCTGGTGGGATGGATGGGCGGCGCGGTGGTTTCGGCCGCCAACAATCGCATTGATATTCCGATCCAGGCGTTTTTCAAGAACCTGCAGGAAGTGGTGCAGTTCCGGGACGTGGGCAACGGGTTGTTCAAGAGTTTTTGCTTCGCGCTCATCATCGGGGTGGTTTCCTGCCATCAAGGGCTGGTCACCATCGGCGGCCCGCGCGGGATTGGACGATCGGTGACCAAG
>DASXHY010000705.1:0-4477 GCA_036488095.1 Verrucomicrobiia bacterium
CATCCTCAAAGTCACGGCGGAAGATGCGCGCCGCAACGAGATGTATCGCCAGGGCCGAGAGCGCGAAGAATCGCGCGCGCAGGCCGGCAGTCTCGCCGATTTTATTGATGGATTGAATTTGAAAATCCAAATCGCGCCGATGTCGCCCGATCAATTGACGCGCGTGTCTCAACTGACGCAGAAGACAAACCAATTCAATCTGACAACCATCCGCCGCACCGAACCCGAAATCCAGTCGCTCGTTAATAGTGGGACGGTCGTCTCGCCCGCGTCCACCTATGTGAATCACATCCTGACCGTCACGGTCACCGATCGTTTTGGTGACTACGGCCTCGTCGGCGTGATGATTTGCGAGGAACGCGCCGAATCGCTGGACGTCGACACGTTCCTCTTGAGTTGCCGCGTGCTTGGTCGAGGCGTCGAACACGAAATGCTCGCGCATCTCGGCGGCCTGGCACTCAAGCAAAACAAGCGCTGGGTCAATCTGCATTTCCATCCGTCCGCGAAGAACAAACCCGCGCTGGATTTTCTGCAAAATGTGGGGGCCGAATTTAGGCAGGCTTTGAACGGCGGCTTCATTTACGTATTCCCTGCGAAGTACGCAGCCGAAGTGACCTTCGAGCCGGATAACGCCGGCGAAGCGGTGGAAATCTCATCCGCGAAAGAAGAAATCAAATCGTCCTCAGGCCGGGGACAAGCGATTAAATTCGATCGCTGCCGCTCCATAGCGCTGGAGTTGAACAATCCCGCGCGAATTCACGAATTGATCGAGGGCACAGCCGAGATGCGAACCGTCGTGCAGGATGATTACGTCGCGCCGCGGACGGAAATTGAGAAACAGATTTGCGAGTTGTGGCAAAAATTGCTGCACATCGAGCGGGTAGGGGCCACTGACAACTTTTTCGAACTTGGCGGCCATTCCTTGCTCGCCGTCAGATTGTTCGCCGAGCTGGAAAAACTGACTGGCCGCAAACTGCCGCTGGTGACGTTGTTCCAATCGCCAACGGTCGAGGAACTGGCGCGATTGGTGGATGTCAATCACTCCGGACCCGCGCGGTCGGTGCTCGTGCCGGTGCAGGCCAAAGGCTCGTGTCCCCCATTGTTTCTCGTGCACGGCGCGGGCGGCGATGTCCTGTGGGGATACGCAAACCTCGCCAAACACATGAATCCCGAGCAGCCGATTTACGGCATCAAATCGCGCGGCCAAATCGGCCTCGAGGAATACGATCACATCGAGGACATGGCGCGGTTTTATCTTCAGGAAGTGCGCGCACTGCAGCCGCACGGCCCGTATTACCTCGGTGGTTATTGCTTCGGCGGAAACGTCGCCTACGAGATGGCGCGCCAATTGCACTCCCAGGGCGAACGCGTCGCGCAATTATTGTTGATCGATGCCTCGCCTTCCAATGCCGGGTACGAGCGGCTCCCGTGGTGGCGTCCGGCCTTTCATTATCGCTTCGCGCGCAATCTGATTTATTGGGTCAAAGATTTCGTCACCTTGCTCGAGCCCCCGGAGCAGCGCCGTTACATCATTCGCAAAGCGCGCGTGGTCTGGCGGAAATTTGTCGCGAAATTCAGCCGCCGAAACAGTCCCGCCAACGTCGACCTCGATGAAGTCATCGATGTAAATCATTTCCCCGAGAGCGAACTCAAGTTCTGGCAGATTCACCTGAACGCCCTCGTCGCGCACGTCGAACGCCCCTACAAAGGCTCCATCACGCTCCTACGCACGCGCGGCCAGCCGATTTTGTGTTCGTTCGAGGAAGACTTTTGCTGGGGAAAATTGGCGCGCGGAGGCGTCATGGTGAAACACATTCCGGGTTCCCATGAAAACATCTTTGTCGAGCCGAATGTAAAATTCCTGGCCGAACAAATGGAACAATGTCTGGCGGCGGCAAGACCCTCATCCGCCACAACCCAAAAAAAACTATCACATGAACTTGTTTAAATTTATCTGGCGCACTTGCCGGGGAATGATGGTGATCACCACTGCGACGGCGCTGCTGAGCGGCGCGTGCAACATGGGCTTGATCGCCCTCGTTAGCGCCGCACTGGTGGCCGATCACCAGGCGAAAGCCCTGATGTGGGGATTTATCGCGCTGGGCGTGGGCAAAATAGTTTCCACATTTATTTCGCAAGCCTTGCTCGCGAGTTTCGCGCAGGGTGCGGTGGCCAATCTGCGCCGCGAACTCATCCGCAAAATCCTCACCGTGCCGCTGCGCCGGCTCGAGGAACTCGGCACCCCGCGTTTGCTCGTGGCCTTGACTGACGACGTCTTCAATATCACCCAGGCCCTGCTCGCAATCCCTATCGTATTCGTGAACCTCGCCATGCTCCTCGGCGGCGCGGCTTATCTCGGGTGGCTATCGTGGAAAATTCTACTCGGCGCGTGCGTGTTGATTCTGCTGGGCGCGGTCGTCTATCGCCTGATGGTTTCCAGCGCCTTTCATTGCCTGAACCAGGCGCGTGAGGAAGAGGATCGTTTGTTCAGTTATTTCCGCGCGTTGACCGAAGGTGTCAAGGAACTCAAACTCCATCGCAACCGCCGTGGTTCGTTCCTCACGCAGAATGTCCAGACCGCGACCGAGAATTTCCAACGCCACAACGTCGGCGCCGAAATCCGTTTTGTCGCCGCGCAGAACTGGAGCCATTTCCTTTTCTTCGCGCTTATCGGCCTCATCCTTTTCCTCTTGCCCGCCATTTCGCATCTGAGTCCCAAGACGCTCACCGGTTATGTTATCACCACGCTTTATCTGATGGGACCGCTCGCCGGCGTCATGAGCAGCCTCTCGCTCTTTTTCCGCGCAAATGTTGCCCTGGAAAAAGTCCGCCAGCTCGGACTTTCGCTTGCGCAAGGTTCCACCGAGGAATGCCCCATCGACCAAAGCGAACGCGAAATTACCTTCGAAAATTTGGAACTTCTGAACGTGATGCACACCTATCATCACGAAAAAGACGACAGCCATTTTTCGCTGGGCCCAATCAACCTTCGCTTTCGCCCGGGTGAACTGGTCTTTTTGGTCGGGGGAAATGGCAGCGGCAAATCGACGTTAGCAAAAATCATCACCGGCCTTTACGTGCCCGAGAGCGGCGAAATCCGGATCGACGGCAAACCTGTCACTGACAAAAACCGCGATGACTACCGGCAGCTCTTCTCCGCCGTTTTCGCGGATTTTTACCTCTTCGAAAATCTCCTCGGCATCCACACGCGCAATGTCGACGAGCAGGCGAAGATTTATCTCGATCAATTGCATCTCAGCCACAAAGTGAAGGTCAAAGACGGCGTGCTTTCGACCACCGCGGTCTCGCAAGGCCAGCGAAAACGCCTGGCGCTGCTGACCGCGTATCTCGAAGACCGCGCGTTTTATCTTTTCGACGAATGGGCCGCCGACCAGGACCCGCTGTTTAAAGACGTTTTCTACACCCAACTGTTGCCCGAGCTGAAAGCCCGCGGTAAAACCGTGCTCGTGATTTCCCACGACGACAAATATTTCTATGTCGCCGACCGCGTGATCAAATTGGATTACGGAAAGCTGGATGCCGCACCGGCCAGGCCGTCCGATGGCCTTTTAGCTTCTCCGGTCGCAGCATAAAAATGACACAGGCAACCTCAATCCGCGTCACCAGGAGTGAGACTCAATCAAATCCTAACTATCTGATACTATGAATGTTACCGCGCGAAGCAGTTGGACCCATCGCCCTCTCGATAAAATTTCCTGAAAGATTTGCGCGCTCGCTGCGTATAGCTCTATGGGTGTGCGATATATCCAGGGGTGATCGGGTGGTAATCGCGTGGCGGGCGCTGCTGGGCAATTTGCCCGGCAGCAGCCCTTTTGATTTATGAAAATATTGTTGCGCAATAAATCGACCGGTTTTTTCTACGCTGGCGGCAATCAATGGACGCCGGACGTAGAAGCTGCGCATGATTTTCGGACGGGCCTCAATGCCCTTCAATATTCCTCCAAAGCCCCTTCGACCGGTGTGGAGTTCGTTTATCTCCAAACCGATATCAGCGACGATTTCGTTCTTCCGAAACTGGCGATTTATCAACGGGAGCGAGCCTGAGCCAGTGCTCGACGCATCTCGCGCCGACCGCTCCAAAGAACATTTATTTTCTGGACAACCCCCCACGGCTTTCACCGTGGGGTTTTTCTTTCGTAACTGATGTGATTAGTTAATGCCGGTCCCGCTCCTCGTGTCTCCGCTCCGGTTCCCCACGACGCGGCTGATAATGCCCGTACCGGTCTGAGCGAAAACGGTCGTTGCGAATCGCATGTTCGTGCCAATCCCGATGGTATCTTTCCCATCCGTGGAAGCGTTCCAGGCGGAACGGTTCACAGACGATCCAGACATTACCCGGTCCCAGATAAAAATATTGATCGCCCACCACGCCCACGTATTCGTAGCCGTCCCACACATAGCTGTCCGGAACGTACACCGGTTCCGGCGGCGGCGGGGCAGGGGCCACCACCACGGG
>DASXHY010000434.1:0-7137 GCA_036488095.1 Verrucomicrobiia bacterium
CTTTTGCTGGGGCATGGGCGGAGAAAATCAAACGTTCGATGATATGGATGCGGCGCCGATCGCGCAGTTGAGGTAAAAATTTCAACGCAAAGGCACAAAGAAGCAAAGGCGCGAGAAGAATTGAACTCGAATTTGGACGAAACGCAAATGAAGTCTTGAGCCCTGTAATTGCGAGCAGATGATTTCGAATGGGTTGATATTTATGACTTCTGTCTTACCGAAATTTATAGGGGGAATAATTGCGGCTGCTGTAATGTCGTGGATCGCTTACCCGATTCTATGTTGGGTTTTCATTTTTCCCCTTGGCCAGGCGGATGCTGATGTGGCACCGCGCCAAGCTTTTCACGAAGCGATGGTAGACATGTATTCTCTGGGGCTTGCGTTTGCGGCGGTGCAACTGGTTTCCTGTTTGTGTGCCGTGCGTCTGGTTATGAAGGCATCCTTTCGTTTGGTTGTCCTCGTGGGAAGCGAAGTTCCAGTGATTATTCTTTTGTTATCATTTTGTGTCACACGTTGGCTTTCATTCGCCTGGCTTTCGTTCTCCACGCCGATGCGAGCTATCAGAATCGCTTTCTTGGCGGTGGCGCTCACGTTCGCGTTGCTTTACACAGGCACTCGAATATTTGGTTCAACTGCGCCGGGCGATGCCAGCAACTTTACTGATGATGTCGCATGAGACTTTCCCACTTTGCGCCTTCGCGTCTTTGCGTTAAAAATTGGGCACATGATCCTCGACAAATTTAAACTGGACGGAAAAGTCGCCATCGTCACGGGCGCGGGGCGTGGTCTCGGGCAGGGCATCGCCATCGGGTTGGCCGAAGCGGGAGCGGATGTCGCGCTCGTGGTCTCCGCCACCACGCACGATGAAACCGCAAAAAAAATCAAGGCGCTTGGACGAGGCGTTTGCCAGATAAAAGCCGATCTCCTCCAAAAAGATTCCGTGGCGCGCATCGTGGAGACGACGGTCAAGGAATTGGGCGGCATTGATATTTTGGCCAACAACGCCGGCATCATTCGCCGCGCGCCGCTGCTGGAATTTAGCGAGCAGGATTGGGATGATGTCATTCAGATCAATCAAAAGAGTGTATTTTTCCTGGGGCAAGCCGTGGCGAAACAAATGGTCAAGCAGGGACGCGGCGGAAAAATTGTGAACATCGCCTCGATGCTGTCGTATCAGGGGGGGATTCGCGTGCCTTCCTACACGGCGTCCAAAAGCGCGGTCATGGGACTCACGCGCATCATGGCCAACGAACTTGCCGCGCATAATATCAATGTCAACGGCATCGCGCCCGGCTACATGGAGACGGATAACACCACGGCGTTGCGGGCCGATCCCAAGCGCAACGCGGAAATTCTCGCGCGCATTCCCGCCGGGCGCTGGGGCTCGCCGGAGGACTTGAAAGGCGCAGTCGTTTTCCTGGCCTCCGCCGCGTCGGATTATATGCAGGGCTACACCATCGCCGTAGATGGTGGATGGTTGGCGCGCTGACGTAGGATAGGCATCCTGCCTGTCTCCATAATTATTTGCGTCCTGGAGTTGCTTTGAGAACTTTTCAAATTCAAAACCGAAAATGGAGACAGGCGAGACGCCTATCCTACGATTATGAGACGTCGGCCTGCTGTAATAATTGAGCGCAGAAAAATATTTCCATCATCATCGTGCGCGGACTTGACCGGGCCCGCTCAAAAAGTCCAATCTGGAAACCGGTTCCAAATTTTTCGGAGCAACGCTTTGAAGAACCACTGCAAAATGAAATTTCCGGTTGCGCCGGCTCTCACCCAGCCGCGAACTCGAAATTTTCGAGTATCCCACCCCTGAATATGCCTACTGAATCCGCCCCTTCCGGCCAGGGCACAGCCCGCGGCGCTGTGACCCAGGTCATGACAAAATATCGCTGGGTCATCTGCGGCCTTTTGTTTTTCTCGACCACCATCAATTACCTGGATCGCCAGGTCATCAGTTACTTGAAGGAGTTTTTCTGCACGCCCATCGCGCAAGGCGGGTTCGGCTGGAGCAATACCGACTTTGGCCATCTGACGGCGGCGTTCACCGGATTTTACGCGGGCATGACTGTCCTCTCCGGCTGGGTCATTGACAAGATCGGCACCAAAATGGGACTGGCGTTGTCACTCATCGTGTGGTCGATCTGCGGCATTCTCAACGCCTTCGTGGGGAGCCTGGTGACGATGCATATTCTCATTCGTAGCGCTTTCGGCATCGGCGAAGGCGGCAATTTTCCCGCGTCCATCAAAACAGTGGCGGAGTGGTTTCCCAAACGTGAACGCGCTTTAGCCACCGGCATTTTCAACAGCGGCTCGAACGCCGGCGCGATGGTTGCCGCGCTGTTCGTCCCGTGGTGCATGGTGTATTTCGGCGATCAGAAGGGATGGAAAATGGCGTTCATCATTCCCGGCGCGGCGGGCTTCCTCTGGCTGATTTTCTGGTTCTGGCTTTATGACACGCCCGGAAAACAAAGGCGGCTTTCCAAAGCGGAATACGATTACATCCAGAGCGATGAGGAAATCAAAACCGTCCAGGGCGCCGCGGTGGACAAAGCAAAAGTTCCGTGGGGAAAACTCCTCGGGTATCGCCAGACCTGGTCGTTCTTCTTTGGCAAATTCATGACTGACGGGATTTGGTGGTTCTACCTTTTCTGGCTGCCGGATTATTTGAAGAAACAATTTGGCATGACCAAGGAGCAAGTCATGCTGCCGACGTTTATTGTTTATGGCGTGGCGATCATCGGCAGCGTCTACGGAGGCAGCATCCCGATGACGTTCATGAAACGGGGATGGCCGGTTTATAAAGCGCGCATGACCGCGATGTTCATCATCGCCATCGCGCCGTTGACCGTGCTGCTGACGCAATATTTTGGCAACGTGGATGTATTTGGAAAAATAGCGGCGGCGCTGGCCATCTCCACCATCTGCATCGGCGCGGCTGCGCACCAGGCGTGGTCGGCAAATCTATTTACCACCGTCTCGGACATGTTTCCCAAAAAAGCCGTCGGCTCCGTGACCGGCATTGGCGCGATGGCCGGCGGGTTGGGTGGCGTGATTGTGCAATTGCTGGCCGGTTTCCTGACTGACAGTTTCAAGCAGACGCCGAAAATCGCGTATCTGATCATGTTCATCGTCTGCGCGTTGAGTTATCTCGCGGCCTGGGCCATCATGAAAGCCCTTGTTCCGCGGCACAAACTGATTACTGACCTTTAATCAAAAATGAGCCAGCAAGTTTACCTGGGAGTGGATCTCGGCGCCGAGAGCGGCCGCGTCATGGCGGGGCTTTGGGACGGGAAAAAAATGCGACTGGAGGAAATTCACCGCTTCTCCAACGGCGGCATCAACATTGCCGATTCGCTCCGGTGGAACACGCTCGGGCTGTGGAACGAAATCCAAACCGGCCTCACCGCTGCGGCGAAAAAATTCGGCAAATCGGTTGTCTCCGTGGGCGTGGATACGTGGGGCGTTGATTTTGCGCTGCTGTCCAAAAGCGGCGAATTGCTGGGACTGCCGTATCATTACCGCGACGCCCGCACGCGCGGAATGTTGCAGAAAGTGTTGGACCGTGTGCCGCGCGAGGAAATTTTCGCCGACACGGGCCTGCAATTCATGGAGATCAACACGCTGTTCCAATTGCTTGCGCTTCAAAAGAACAGTCCTGAATTATTGGCGGCCGCCGAGACGCTCCTGATGACGCCGGATTTCCTGCACTTTTGTTTGTCCGGCGCGCGCGTTTGCGAATTCACGATCGCGACCACGAGCCAATGCGTGAACCCGAAAAAACGCGCATGGGCCACTGACCTGCTCCAAAAACTGGGGCTTCCCACAAAAATTTTCCCGGACATCGTGCCGCCCGGCACGCGCATCGGCCAATTGCGCCCCGGGTTGGCTGAACGCACCGGGTTGGGACCGATCGCGGTCGTCGCGCCGGCCGCGCATGACACCGGCTCGGCGGTCGTGGGTGTGCCGACGAAGAATACCGGCAAACCGAATTGGGCGTATCTCAGTTCCGGCACGTGGTCGCTGCTCGGTGTGGAAGTGCAGGACGCGCTGATTTCTCCGCGCGTGCTCGAACTCAGTCTCACCAATGAGGGCGGCATTGACGGCACGTATCGACTGCTGAAAAACATCATGGGACTGTGGCTGGTGCAAGGGTGCCGACGCGCCTTCGCCGAAAAGGGCAGGGATTATTCCTACGAACAGCTCGTGCAAATGGCCGAAGAAGCCCCCGCTTTCCGTTCGCTGGTGAATCCCAACGACGATCGTTTCCTGAATCCGCCCGACATGCCGAAAGCCATCCAGGATTTTTGCCGTGAAACGGGCCAGCCGATTCCCGAGAACGAAGGCCAACTCGTCCGTTGCGTTTTTGAAAGTCTGGCGCTGACTTACGCCACGGTGCTCGACGGTTTGGAGGAATTGACCGGGACGAAAATCGAAGTCGTGCATGTCGTCGGCGGCGGGTCGCGCAATAAAATATTGAATTCGTTTACGGCCAATGCGTGCGGCCGGCCGGTGATCACCGGGCCGGTGGAGGCCACGGTTTTGGGTAACTTACTCGTCCAGGCGCGTTCGCATGGGGAAATCCATTCGCTCGCGGACATCCGCTCGGCGGTTCGCGAATCCAGCGAGGTCGTGCAATACGATCCTGAAAATGCCGCGGCATGGAACGATGCCCGCGGCCGGTTCGCTGAATTGAGCCAGCGCAAAAAGTGATGGATGACGGAAGCGCGTTCGCACGAGCGAGAAGGCCGTGCCACAAAATCGAAGCAATCCGGGCAATGACGCCAAGGAGGTGAGGCAGAGGATGCCTGCTGAAGAAACGTACACTGCCCGGACAACCTTTTTTCTGCCTTTTACGAGGAAGTGTAAAGGAAAAAAGCTCCAACCGTCCAAGATACAAGCTCCAGGGAAGCGCCAAGGACCAAGCTCCAATTCGACCTGCATTACCACGGCGCTTTTGAAGTTTTGGAACTTAGGATTTCTCTGGTGCTTGGATCTTGGACGCTTGGTGCTTTTCCCGTTGCAAACCAAAAAGGCGTGCGTTCGCCTCCACGCCCGCCTATCCTTTTGCGCTACATGAAAGTGTTGATTACCGGGTCGAGCGGTCTGATTGGTTCCGAGGCCGTGATATATTATGATCGGGAAGGCAACGAGGTGCATGGCATCGATAATAACATGCGCCGCGAATTCTTCGGTCCGCAAGGCGACACGCGCTGGAACCTGGACCGGCTCCGGCAGGCGACAAAAAAATTCACGCACCACGAACTGGACATTCGCGATCGCTCCCGTGTTCTCGATTTGTTCAAAAAGGAAAAATTCGGCCTTGTCGTTCATTGCGCCGCCCAGCCGTCCCACGACAAGGCGAAGGAAATCCCGCTCGTGGATTTTGACGTGAACGCCGGCGGCACCATCAATTTGCTGGAAGCGACCCGCCAGACGAACCCGGACGCTGTCTTCATTTTCATGTCCACGAACAAGGTCTACGGTGATTCGCCGAATGAAGTGCCGCTGGCGGAATTGCCGACGCGCTGGGATTACGCGCGCCCGGAGGATTTTAACGGCATTGGCGAGGACTGCCGGATTGATCGCACGACCCACAGTGTTTTCGGCGCGAGCAAAACCGCCGCGGACGTGATGGCGCAGGAATACGGCCGTTATTTTGGAATGAAAGTCGGCGTCTTTCGCGGCGGCTGCCTGACCGGCGAAAATCATTCTGGCGTGCAACTGCACGGATTTCTTTCCTATCTCGTAAAAGTCGCGCAGGCCGGCGAGACCTACACCGTTTTGGGTTACAAAGGCAAACAAGTGCGCGACCAGATCCACAGTTCCGACGTGCTGGCCGCGTTCGCGGAGTTCACAAAAAATCCGCGGCCCGGCGAAGTCTATAACCTCGGCGGCGGCCGTGCGAACAGCGCTTCGATCCTCGAGTGCATCGAAAAAATCGAGGCGTTGACCGGCAAAAAAATTTCCTGGAAATACGTGGACCAGCCGCGCGTCGGCGATCACATCTGTTACATCAGCGATTTGAGCAAGTTGAAGAGCCATTACCCGAATTGGAAAATCCGCTGCTCGCTGGATGAAATTCTCGAACGCATGTGCCAATCGCCGGTCTTGAAATAGCTATGCGGCCGAGCGCTTTGGAACAAGGCCCTTCGTTTTGTGTTCTTGGGACACCGCTGCGGATTTGCACTTACGCGAGTTTAACCGCCGAGTTGCTGGTGCGCGCAAGCCGGCCGGGGCCGTTCGCGGTGGATTTCACCAATACGCATATCGTGACCCTGCGACGGCACGAGCCGGAATTTCGGGAATTGACCAGCGGCGTCGATTATTTCATTCCGGACGGGATGCCGCTCATCTGGTGCCTGAACCGGCAGGGCGCCGGGCTGCGAGATCGCGTTTACGGGCCGACTTTCATGCGCGAGTGCATCCTGGCCACTCCGGCGTCGGCGACGCATTATTTTCTGGGCGGCAATGACGAATGCGTGACGCGATTGCAGGATTTTTTCCTGAAACAAAATCCAAACATTAAAATCGTCGGCGCGCGCAACGGCTATTTCAAGCCCAAGGACGAACCGCAAATCGTCGATGAAATCAACCGTCTCTCCCCGGATTTCGTTTGGATTGGCCTGGGGACGCCGAAACAGCAGGCGTGGATTCACAAATATAAAAGTCAAATCCAGCGTGGCATTTTGCTGGCGGTGGGCTTTGCTTTTGACGTGAATGCCGGCATGAAACCCGACGCGCCCATGTGGATGCAGCGCCTCGGGCTGACGTGGGTGCATCGGCTCGCTTCCGAGCCGCTCCGGCTGGGGCCGCGTTACGTGCGGCACAACTTCTGGTTTCTTTTTTATCTTTTCTGGGATGGCGTGCGAGGAAAAGCGTGGAAATGCGCGAAGGAATCGATGCGCCTTTAACCGGAACCATGCAGTTGGGTGGGGAGCGCGCCCGCCTCGGGCGCCGAACACGTGCGGCGTGGGAAGGCACTGAACGGCGGGATGATTTCACGCCTCAAAGTGAGCCGCGAGGCGCGGCTCACAGCGCCCGAGGCGGGCGCGCTCCCCAAAAATTCAACTGCACCTGCCGACGAGGCCCGACAGCGAGTTTTCGGCGTCGGCGCGCGCGGAGCGACGCGCC
>DASXHY010000078.1:0-2921 GCA_036488095.1 Verrucomicrobiia bacterium
TCCCAAATCGTAGGCGCGATTGATGTCCCCCGTCTGGCTGGATGAAGTCAGCAAAATCACCGGCAGCCGTTTCAAATTGGGCTGTTTGCGTATCCAGGCGAGCACCTCCAGCCCCGAAACACGCGGCAGCTTCACATCCAGCAGCACGCACACGGGCGTCCCGCCGCCCAGCGCGCCGTTTTCCAACGCGGCAATTGCTTCATCACCGTCATTTACCACGTGCAATTTCGCCGAAATGCCGGCCCGGCTGAACGCCAGGTTCATCAGCATCACATCATCCGGATTATCTTCGACATGAAGAATTTTATTTTCCATTGGTCAATCGTTTCAGCGGAATTTATTTCGTTCCGTTCACGCCGGCGGGAAGCTCCACCCAGAACCGGCTGCCCTGCTCAACCCGCGACTCCAGGCCGACGCGCCCACCCATGCGTTCGACCCCCTTGCGCACAATCGCCAGGCCCAAACCGGTGCCCGGGAATGCGTGCGAGGGGTGCAATCGCTCAAACAGCCCAAAAATCTTTTCGTGAAATTCTTTTTCAATGCCAATGCCGTTGTCTTCAACCCAAATGCGAAGCGAGCGTTGGTGCTCGTGCGTCGCCCCGTTTTCGGACGTGGCCCCATTTTCGCCCTTCACCGCGGCCCATTCCTCACCCGTAATTTCCTCCGTCCAGATGCGCAATTGAGGTGACCGATCCTTGCCGACAAATTTCAGTCCGTTATCAATCAGGTTCGCCAGGATTTGCTGCACGGTCGGCAAATGCGCCGCCACCGTCCCCAGCGGCGATTTCACGTCGATGCTCGCCTTCGTCTCCTGGATCTCGCGCTCGCGCATGCCGACGATTTCAGTCACGACACCGTCCAAATCCACCGTTGTGGTCGGCATGGAAGCCCGCGCCACCCGGCTGTATTCCAAGAGGTCCTGCAATAAACTATCCATCCGCCGCGCCGAGTTCGCGATGCGCCGCACATAATCCGCGCCCTGCGTGCCGAGCTTGCTCGCTTCTCCGTCCATCAACGCCTGCGCAAAACCGCTCATCGAGCGCAACGGCGCCCGCAGGTCGTGCGAAATCGAATAATTGAACGTCTCCAATTCGCGGTTCACTTCGGTGAGCGCCGCAATGCGCAGTTCCAATTCGCCGTTTAACTGCAGGATTTTTTCCTCGGCCTCTTTTCGCGCGGTGACGTTCCGGCCAAAAATATAAATCAGCTTCTCCGCCGGGAACGGCGCGGCCGTCCAGCCAATCCAGCGGTAGCTGCCGTCTTTGTGCCGGCATCGGACCTCGAAGTATTCGACGGGCAATCCTTTTTTCAGGATTTGAACCCGTTCGACAATCGCCGCCAGGTCCGCCGGATGGACCAGTTTGTCCGGCGTGACGCCTTTCAATTCCTCCTCGGAATAGCCAATCACTTTTTCCCACGCCGGATTCACTTGCAGGAGGTGGCCGTCAAAATCGCCAATCCCCAGCATGTCCAGCGCGAGCGTAAAAAACCGGTTGCGCTTGGTCTCAGCCTCCAGTTTGTCCACCGCCTCCGCGAGCTGGCGGCGGTGTTCGGCTTCTTCGACTTCCCGCAAGCGTTCAGCCTGTTGTTTGATGTGCTCCGTCTTCCGCCACAGATCCACGAAAACGCCCACCTTGGCGCGCAGCACTTCCGGAACAATCGGCGTCAGGATATAATCGACCGCCCCCAGCGAGTAGCCCTGGTACATCTGGTTGGGCGAATTCCCGATGGAAGTGACAAAAATAATCGGCGTGTGCTCCGACGACGGGCGCTTGCGGATGAGCGCGGCGGTCTCAAAACCATCCATGGTCGGCATGGAAACGTCCATCAGGATGACCGCGAACTCATTCTTCAACAGGAGCCGCAGCGCTTCCTTGCCCGAGTGCGCCTCGACGACGTTTTGCGCCAGCGGCTCAAGAATCGCCCCCAAAGCCAGCAGTTTATCCTTCCGGTCGTCAACCAGGAGAATATTTACTTTGCTGTTCAACTTCCCGATATGTTTGACGTTATCCACGCCGTTTTTTTGCAAAGGGTTCAATACGTGCGGCGCGCCGTTTTGTTTAACCGGCGCTTCCGGGGCCGAAGTAATTTCGTGCGACCCATCCTGAATAGCAAGTTTGGCAATTTTCATGGTTGGCCAAATTGAACGGCAACCGGGCGCCGGACATCGGTTGTTTTGTTGCGCATTTATCGATGCAGCCAAAGTCTCAGCACCGACCGTAATTGCTCGGTATCCACCGGCTTCGACAAATAATCCGAAGCGCCCGCCGCGATGCATTTCTCCCGGTCGCCCTTCATCGCTTTTGCCGTGACGGCAATAATCGGCAGGTGTTCGAACCCTTCAATCTGGCGGATGGCGCGAGTCGTCGCGTAACCGTCCATGGTCGGCAACATGATATCCATCAATACCACGTCCACGTCTTTGTTATCGATCAGCATCTGGATGGCATCCCGGCCGTTCTCGGCGGAGATCACCTCCATTTTGAACCGCTCCAGCACGCTGGTCATCGCAAAGATGTTCCGGATGTCGTCGTCCACCAGCAGCACTTTCTTGCCCTCGAGCACTCCCTGGTGCAGCGTCTCCAGCATCTTCCGCTGGCGATCCGGCAGCTTGGATGCGTTCCGGTGCAACAACAACGCCGTCTCATCCAGCAACCGTTCCGGCGACCGGACATCCTTCACCACGATATTTTCCGCGAGACGGCGCAACTGCGTCTCTTCCTCCTGCAACAAATCGCGCGCGGTATAAATAATGATCGGTATCGAACGGGAATGCGGCTCGTTTTTGATTTTTTCCAGGAGTTCGACGCCGGACATGTCCGGCAGCCCAAGGTCCAGCACCATGCAATCGAATTTCACCGAGTGCAGCGCTTCCAATGCGTCCCTGCCCGTTCCGACCACCGTCGTTTTCACGTCACCGT
>DASXHY010000445.1:0-3003 GCA_036488095.1 Verrucomicrobiia bacterium
GTTTCGCGCCGGCCAGCTTCATATCACGTACACCTTGCCGCCATCCAAAATTGAGCGTTATAAAACCCTCAGCCGGACGTGCTCCAGATTTTTCCTTTCCTCACGACTTATTTTTATCGGGTCAACGTGACCAAGCCGCCCGTGAACGACAAACGGGTTCGGCAAGCCCTCGCAATGGCAATCGATCGGGAGAGTATCGTCAAAGACATCATGAAAGGCGGGGAAATTCCCGCCTTTAATCTCACCCCGCCGGGCACCGCCGGTTACACCTGCCGCGCCCAGTTGCGCGAAGATATCGCGGCCGCGAAACGTCTCCTGGCCGAGGCCGGCTATCCGGATGGCAAAGGCATGCCGCCGGTGGAGATTCTTTATAACACGCTCGAATATCACCGCACCATTGCTGAAGCGATTCAGGAGATGTGGAAAACGAAGCTGGGCGTGGACGCTCGGCTCGTGAACGAAGAATGGAAAGTCTATCTCGATTCGCAACGTTCACTGAATTACCAGGTGTGTCGCGCCGGGTGGACCGGCGACTACAATGACCCCAATACGTTTCTGGATCTGTGGACAACCGGCAGCGGCAACAACGAAACCGGCTGGTCCAACTCCGAATACGACCGCCTCATTGTCCAGGCGGCGGCCACCGCGGAACCGCAGCAGCGCCTGGAAGTTTTCCAAAAAGCCGAGGCCTTGCTGATGGACGAGATGCCCATCATTCCCATCTATTTCTACACGCGTATTTACCTCCAACGGCCCGAGGTGAAGGGTTGGTATTCGAACATTCTCGACAATCACCCTTACAAGTACATGTCTCTCGAGGCGCCGAAATAACCGCTGACATGCTGCGTTTCATATTCAAAAGAATTTTGGAGTCGGTCCCGGTACTGTTTATTGTCGCCACCGTAACGTTCTTTTTGCTGCATCGGATGCCCGGCGGGCCGTTCGACACGGAACGATCCATGACGCCCGAAGTCAAAAAACAAATCGAAGCGTACTACGGCCTGGATAAGCCAGTGGCGCAGCAATATTTCAACTACATGAAGCGGCTCATTCTTCATGGGGATCTTGGAGTATCCCAGAAATATTTTGGCTGGACCGTGAACGAACTGCTCGCTGGCTCTCTGCCGGTTTCAATCGAGCTCGGCCTGGAAGGTTTACTGTTCGCGCTCTTCTTCGGACTGATCGCCGGCATCATCGCTTCGCTGCGGAAAAATACGGCGGGCGATTACGTTCCCATGTCCGTTGCCACGCTCGGCATTTGCATTCCTTCCTTTGTCACCGGGCCGATCCTGATTCTCGTATTCGCAATCGAATTTGGCTGGTTCAACGCTTCCGGATGGAATTTCCCGCGCGACCGCATCTTGCCGGCCATGACGCTCGGGCTCTATTACATGGCCTACATTTCCCGCCTCAGCCGTGGTGGCATGCTCGAAATCCTTAGCCAGGATTTTATCCGGACCGCCCGCGCCAAAGGCGCCTCCGAACAGCGCATTGTCTGGAAACATTCATTGCGGGGCGGATTGTTGTCCGTTGTTTCCTTTCTTGGTCCGGCTGTCAGCGGAATCGTCACCGGGTCGTTGGTCGTGGAAACCATTTTTGACATTCCCGGCGCGGCCCGGTTCTTCGTCGGCGCCGCCTTCAACCGCGACGGCCCCATGCTGATGGGCACCACTCTCTTTTACGCGGTCCTGGTAATTGCGATGAACCTGCTGGCCGATATCGTGCAAGTTTGGATGAATCCCAGATTGCGTTTCGAACAATGAGCGCAGAATTTCCAACCGTCACGCAGCACACGGGCGAAATCGAACCCGGCC
The DNA here is from genome assembly GCA_036488095.1 of Verrucomicrobiia bacterium. Lineage (GTDB taxonomy): Bacteria > Verrucomicrobiota > Verrucomicrobiia > Limisphaerales > DASXHY01 > DASXHY01. Next base: position 1,815 of record DASXHY010000445.1, read on the forward strand.
ATTCGCTGTGGCAAGATGCGTGGCATCGCTTGCGGAAAAACAAAATGGCGCTCATCGGCGCGTGTTTCATCGCGCTCCTTGCCGTTGCTTGTTTCCTCACGCCGCTCATCGCGCCGGGCTCATACGAGAAAACCAATCTTGCGCTAGGCGCTGCCGCTCCGAGTCACGCCCACTGGCTCGGCACCGACATTCTGGGTCGCGATATGCTGTCGCGAATTTTATATGGCGGGTGCATTTCGCTTTCAGTTGGCCTGGCGGCGACTCTCGTTTCGGTCATCATCGGCGTCCTTTACGGCGCCATTTCCGGCTACGTCGGCGGGCGTCTCGATGTGGTTATGATGCGCATCGTGGATATCGTGTATTCCCTGCCCTTCGTGGTTTTTGTCATCCTGATCGTGGTAGTTTTTGGACAGAATATCATATTGCTCTTCTGCGCTATCGGCGCGGTATCCTGGCTGGACATGGCGCGCATCGTTCGCGGGCAGGTGATGTCCCTGAAACGGCAGGAATTCGTCGAAGCCGCCGTCGCGCTCGGCTTGCGCAAACGCAAAATTATTTTACGCCACATGATTCCCAACGTGCTCGGCATCGTGGCCATTTACGCCACGCTCATTGTCCCGAGCGTCATGCTCCTCGAAGCGTTCCTGAGCTTCCTCGGCCTCGGCGTGCAGGCCCCGATGAGTTCGTGGGGCACGCTCATCAACGATGGCCGCAAAAGCATGGAGGAATATCCCTGGCTGCTGATTTACCCGAGCCTCTTTTTCTCCATCACACTTTTTTCCCTCAACTTCCTCGGTGACGGTTTGCGCGACGCGCTCGATGTGCGCGCGTCCAAGGATTGATATGCCTTTGCTCGACGTCACCAACTTGCGCACTTCGTTTCACACGCGGCACGGCGTCGTCCGCGCCGTCAACGACGTCTCTTTCTCGCTCGAAAAAGGCGATACGCTCGGCATCGTCGGCGAATCCGGCTCCGGCAAATCCGTGACGTGTTACTCGCTGATGCGGTTGATTCCGCAACCGCCCGGAAAAATCGAAGGCGGCACCGCGATGTTCGATGGCGTGGATTTACTGACCGCCTCATCCCAGCAATTGAGCAAAATCCGCGGCAAACGTATCTCGATGATTTTTCAGGACCCGATGACGTCGCTGAACCCCTACATGCGGATTTCCGATCAAATTATCGAAC
>DASXHY010000147.1:0-5307 GCA_036488095.1 Verrucomicrobiia bacterium
CGCCAGCGTCTGCTCGGCTGACGGGCGCAAGGCTATCACCGTCACCAACAGCACCAGACAAATCGCGAATGCGCCGGACGTCGCGGTCGTCAGCCAGTTCCAGTTCCAGGTCCAACCGGACCGCTGGGGAGCGTTTTTTGCCGACGATGGCAATTCGGACTGGATGCGCTTCCGCAATTCCGCCGGGGCGGTAAAGTACAGCGCGTCCTGCTTGAGCGCCTTTTTCAGATTCTGCACGTTGCGCAGGGATAGCGCGCATTCGGGGCAACTTTGAAGGTGTTGTTCCAATTCCAGCACGGCCGAGGCTTCCAATTCGCCGTCGGCGTAAGGATCAATGAGTGGTTTGGCTTGCTGGCAATTCATCGTGGGCCCTCCGGTTTGAAATCCGCCGCGAGACGCTTTTGCAGGAGTTTGCGCGCGCGCGCCAGGCGCGACATCACGGTGCCGATGGGCACTTCGGCCAGTTCGGCGATTTCCTGGTAACTGAATCCTTCCATCTCGCGCAAAATCACAATCTCACGAAACTCCACCGGCAATTCGGCAATGGCCCGGCGCACCGCGTCCGCATCGGCAAACGGCGGGTGGGCCTGTTGCGCCGTCGCGGAACTGTCTTCGATTTCCAACGTTTCATTCTCGATGGGAATCATTTTTTCTTGCGGCCGATTTTTGCGCAGCCAGGTATAAAACGTATTACGGACAATCGTGAGCAACCAGGCCCGGGCGTTTTCGCCGCGAAAACTGCCGAAGAACTTGAACGCGCGCAACGTCGCCTCCTGCGCCACGTCTTGCGCGTCCGGGTCGTTCCCGGCGAGCCAGCGCGCGAGGTTATATGCCGCGTCCAGATGCGGCATAACCATTTGCTCGAATAATTTAGCTCGTTCGTGTTCGTCCACTGGGTGGGACTATTTGTTACTCGTCCCACTAATAAGCAAGACCAATCTTACTGCGATTTTATTCCCGGAATTTTTTTAAGCAACTGCTCTTTAACGCAGAGACACAAAGATGCAGAGGCGCAGAGAATTAAATGGCTTACTCTACTTTGCACCTTTGGGTCTTTGCGTTGAATTCCGCCGTCCATTTTCCTCGGGAATAAATTTCCGCCATCGTCGGTTGGATAGGATGTGAACGCGAGAACCGTCCCCTGCCCGCTTTGGATCTCGGAAGAATTTTTTCCGGAAATAATTGTTTCATCGCCGGGAATAAAACCACGCGGCTCGCAGTCGGGAACGGAAACAAGCGGTCGCAGAAACCGTAAAACACATTTAATACGCATGAAAAATAAACCAAACAGAATCAGGGAAGTTCGCCGTTTAGAAGCGGAAGCTGATCACATCGAGCATAACCATCAGCAGGAACACGACGGCATTGACCGGCGCGGTTTTTTAAAGTGCATGGCCTGGGCCGGCACGGGAATGCTGTGGACGGTCACCGGCGGGGTGCTGGGTTCGAAGATTCTCAACCCCAACTTCGCCGCGGCCGCGGAGACTCCCATGGCGGGAGATTTCAGCTTCGTGCAAATCAGCGACAGCCACATCGGCTTCAACAAACCGGCGAACCCGGATGTCGTGGGCACGCTCAAACGCGCCATCGCGAAGATCAACGCCCTGCCGACCGCGCCGGATTTCATCCTGCACACCGGCGACCTCTCGCACCTGTCCGACCCCGCGGAATTCGACACGCTGGATCAGTTGCTCAAAACGACGAAGACTGGAAAAGTTTTTTACGTGCCCGGCGAGCACGACGTCATCAGCGACGGCGGCAAGGAATACCGCAATCGTTACGGCAAGGGCTCCCTGGGCGACGGCTGGTTCAGCTTCGACCAGCACGGCGTCCATTTCATCGGCTTGGTTAACGTGATGAATATTGCCGAAGGCTCGCTCGGAATGCTCGGCACGGACCAGCTCGCGTGGTTAAAGGACGATTTGAGCAGCCGTTCCGCGAGCACGCCGATCGTGGTGTTCGCTCATGTGCCATTGTGGACGATTTATCCGCAATGGGGCTGGGGCACACAGGACGCCGAGCAAGCGCTCGGTTATTTGAAACGCTTCGGCTCGGTGACAGTGCTCAACGGGCACATTCATCAGGTGTTCAAAAAAGTGGAAGGCAACGTGACGTTTCACACCGCCGTCTCAACCGCGTTTCCACAGCCGAAACCGGGCACCGCGCCCAAGCCGGGTCCCATGAAGGTCGCGCCGGAAATTCTTCCCACAGTGCTCGGCACCACGGAAATAAATTACGTGGAAGGCAACCACAGCCTTGCCATCGTCGACGACAAACTCGGTTGAGAACCGTTCCAGATTGATTATGAATCAGGTTTTTTGGGCGCGAATGCACGGCGGCGCGACACATTTTCCCATCGCATTGATAATGGTGTCGGTAATTTTCGACAGCGCGGGATTCCTGACCCGCAATGAAGCGCGCGCCCGGGAATTTCGTTCGGTTGGATTTTATTCCCTGCTCATTGCGGCGGCGGCGGCGCCTGCGGCGGTGCTTTCGGGAATCACGTTGAGCAAAGGAGTCCTTTTGGGGACTGGCATGCTGGCCCTGCATCATTATTTCATCTGGCCGGCGTTCGGGCTGTTGATTGGCCTGGCGGTGTGGCGACTGGTAGTGCGCGAACGCGCCTCGCGGCGGGCGGGAGCGCTTTATCTCCTGCTCGCCTGCCTCACGCTGATGGCAATGATGACGGCGGGATATTGGGGCGGCGAAATGGTGATCGGCAATTGACGCGGCGCCATGAAATTATCACTGGAATTCAAAGGGGCCGTGGTGGGAACGATTTCGGCGCTGACTGCGGTTGGTATCGCGTTGGCGGCCGGAAAGGCATTTCGGCCGCCGCCGCGTGCAGCGTCGTCCGGAGAGAGCCAAGCGCTGGCGATTCCGCCCGAGGGCACGCCGGCGCACCAGGGTTATACGCTTTTTATGATAAATTGCGCGCACTGCCACGGCGACGACGCGCGCGGCGATGAAGGCCCGGACTTGCACGGTGTCACCAAGTCGGATGCGCGCATCGCATCGATGATTAAAAACGGTGTGAAGGGCGAGATGCCAAAATTTGGCTCGAAGTTGAACGATAACGACTTACGGGACTTGATCGCTTTCGTGCGAACGCTGAACGATTAACTGGTTGCGCTGGGGGCCCGGTTCTTCTACTTTTGCGGGAAATCTTAGAGGAAAAGGGTAATATTGACGGGAACATGACCACGGACACCAAGCCCCCAAAACGCATCTTGATCGTTGACGACCAACCAATGGTCGCCGATTCCTTGAAATTGGTCCTCAAACACGACGGTTATGAAGTCGACGTCGCGAAAAATGGGCCGGAAGCGTTGGCGCTCTATGGATCGAATAAATTCGATTTAATCTTTGCGGACTTCGAGATGCCGGGAATGAAGGGCACCGAATTGGCGGCAGCCATCAAAGCCCGCGACCCGGGACAGCCGATCATCCTGGTGACCGCCTACTCTGACCTGGCGCTCCACATCGACCCTTCGCCGCAGGTGGATTTAATCATCGGAAAACCGTGGTCGGTCGATGACCTTAGAAGCGCCATCGGCAAAGTGCTGCCACGCGATTAAGCGTTCGCTTCCTGTTTCAACTATCGCAAACTGTCGCGACTTTTTAAGGACGCGGATTCTCATTCGCCGCGTCGACGGAAAAAAAATAAAGTTGGATATTGCGCGCTAGTAGAATCTTAGGCCGCGAGGCATTGCTTGGAGCGCGAATTTGATTGCAAAACGCGGCGCGATTTAGTAGTCTTCTTAACACTCATTATTAGCACCCCTTGGCGTAGCTCCGTTTTTTTTTGTACCCAAAACTGCGTCCGGGAGTGTCTGAATCAGAACTTTCGGATTAAAATGCCTATGAAAACTAACCTTTTGCTTACCATTGTCGCGCTCAGCTCACTGCTGGGTTTTACCTTGACGGCACCGGCCCAAGGAACGGCTTTTACATACCAGGGCCAATTGCAAAGCAATGTCACGCCGACTACCGGCACGTATGATATGACCTTTGCTCTTTATAACGCGAGCAGCGGCGGCGCCCAGGCGGGTCCGACACTCACGAGTCTTGGCCTGGGAATTACCAATGGTCTTTTCACGGTCCTTTTGGATTTTGGCGCTGTTTACAATGGAACAACCTATTGGTTGCAGATTGGCGTGCGAACGAATGGAGGCGGAGCTTACACGCCCTTAACCCCGCGCCAGGAACTGACTCCCACGCCTTATGCGGTCACCGCCGAGAACCTCGATGGTACGCTATTGGCCAGCCAACTTACTGGTACGTTACCTCCTGGCCTGCTTTCCGGTCTGTACGGCAATTCGGTCAATTTCAATAATCCCGGCGACAATTTTGCGGGAAACGGCGCGGGGCTGGCGAACGTGAACGCAGCCAGCTTAAACGGCTTGAATGCGACCAATTTCTGGCAGTTGAATGGAAATGCCAATACCGCTCCGGGAGTGAATTACCTGGGCACTCCCGATAACAAGGCCCTGGATATTCGCGTCAACAATGCTCGCGGGCTCCGAATCGAGCCTGACCCGAATTTCTCCATTCCTAACATCATTGGCGGCAATTCTGCCAACTGGATTAATTCCGGTTCCATCGGCAACGTCATTGCCGGCGGTGGCGATTCTCCATCTGGGCCGGGAACCAATTATATTAACGCGGCGAACCTGAACGTGATTTCCGGCGGAAATGGCAACCATATCACCGGCGGCTACCTGAGCGTCATTGGTGGCGGTTGGTACAATACCGCTTCTCCTGGTGATCGGTGCGCCGTTGTCGGCGGCGGTTTATCAAACTCCGTCACCGGCAATTTTGCCACCATTCCCGGCGGCAATGCCAACACGGCAGCGGGAGACTATAGCTTCGCGGCAGGCCAGGCCGCCAAAGCGCTGCACAACGGCGCATTTGTCTGGGCGGACGATTCCACCACCACTCCTTTTTCCTCTTCCTCAGCCAATCAATTCCTGGTTCGCGCCCAATTTATGGGGTTGAACCGAACCAATTTCATAACCGGTGCGGATGTCTTCGATGTGGGATCGCCGGCCACAAGTTTTTACGGCGGCATGTATGTGGACACTGCCGGTGCGGGCGGCTGGCCGTTTTATGGCTATTCACAGGGCGGTAACGCCACCGCCTGGACCTATGTGGATGGTAGTGATACGAACAAATGGAAATTGAACGTAGGCAGCGTGAACCGCGTAACAGTTACCGGAGGAATAGGAAGGGTTGGCGTCAATACGACGGCACCGGGAGCCCAACTACACGTTCAGGAGGGTTCGACAGCCACCGGCCTGACGGATA
>DASXHY010000161.1:0-5120 GCA_036488095.1 Verrucomicrobiia bacterium
CGATTTGGACATCGGGCCCGACGCGATTGGGCACAGCGTGGCTGGTTTTGCTCGTCGGCGCGTGGCTCGTGATCTCACCATTTGCGCTCGGATTCGCTCATTACACCGCCGGGATTGCGAACAACATCGCTGTGGGACTCGCTCTGATTCTTCTGACCCTCGGCAGTACCAGAAACGGCCTGTTGCGAGCGGCGATGGTTCTCATGGGCGCGTGGATGTGGGCTTCCGCGTTCATTCTCAGCGTTCCGCGCGAGAGGTATATGTGGAATAATCTCATCCTCGCCTTCGTGGTCATAATGTCCGCCGTGGCGAGTGAGACCCCTTACCCGCCAAATTACCGCCCGGATCAAAGCTGAACGCAGCCCGCGTCTCCTCGGACTTTAGACTTTGGCCCTTGGACTTTGGACTCTTTTCCACTACGTTGTCCCGGTGATTTACGACGCGTCATTGGATGACCTGTTGCAAAAAGTTTGGGACGGCCAGCGCATCAACCAGGCCGAAGCGCTGCGGCTCTATCGCCTTCCGCTCGAAGAACTCGGCGCGCTCGCCGACCGCCGGCGGCAGCTTGCGAAAAAGCCCGCTTACGACGGCCGCGGCAACGACATCGTCACCTACATTGTCGATCGCAACGTCAATTACACGAACGTCTGCAATGTCTATTGCAAATTCTGCGCGTTTTATCGCACGGAAAAGGACGATGATTCCTACGTCATTACGCTCGACGAGATGGATAAGAAAATCGAGGAAACCATTGCGCTGAACGGCACGCAAATCCTCATGCAGGGCGGCCACCACCCGAAGCTCACCAAGCAGTGGTATCTCGATTTGCTCTCGCACATCAAAAGCAAATTTCCGCAGGTGAACATCCACGGGTTCAGCCCGAGCGAATTCATCCATTTCTGCGAAGTGTTCAACGAGCCGCTGGAAAAAATCATTGGCGATTTCAAAGCGGCCGGCCTCGGCTCGATTCCCGGTGGCGGCGGAGAAATCCTGGTGGACCGCGTGCGCCAGCGCATTTCGCCGTTGAAAGCCATGAGCAACGACTGGCTCGAAGTGATGGATGTGGCGCATCGGCTCGGCCTGAATTCGTCGGCCACCATGATGTTCGGCCACGTGGAAACCGTGGAGGATCGCATCGAGCATTTGGAGCGCCTGCGCGCGCAGCAGGACAAATCGAAAGGTTTCACCGCCTTCATCTGCTGGACCTTCCAGGCCGAGCACACGAAGTTGAAAGCGCCCACCGTCGGCGCCCAGGAATATTTGCGCACGCAGGCGCTCGGGCGGATTTATCTCGATAATTTTCCCAACGTGCAAAGCTCCTGGGTCACGCAAGGCCAGGAAATCGGCCAGGTCGCGCTTAAATTCGGTGCGAACGACCTCGGCAGCATTATGATCGAGGAAAACGTTGTCTCACAAGCAGGCACCACCTTCCGCATGACCGTCGCCGACATGCAACGGCTGATAAAGGAACTCGGTTACGAGTCATATCAACGCGACAACTGGTATCGGTTGTTGAATTAATCGCTGAACGTGCCTGCGCTGGTTTACTTATCGGTCATTATTTCCGCCGCGGTCCACGAGTCGTCGGGAGGGTCCTTGATAAGGGCCTCGCAAAGGCCCAAATATCTTGCGCTGAGGTAATCGTCCGGTTTTCGTTGCAGACATTCCTTGAATTCAGCCGCCGCCTGGGAGAATTCTCGCGCGCGATAGAGCCGCACACCCTCTTCGTAACGCGCGAGCCAGACCGGCAATGACACCGTCTGTGCCGCGCCGTCGCCGATCACTGTGAAGGTATCCACGGACTTGGTTTTACCTTTGACCTGGATCAACGCCACCGTGCGCAGAATGTAAGTATCGCCTACCAATCGCGCCATGGTTTCTCCCAGCAGCAGGTCCACGTGATACTTCTTGGTCAGCCCTTCGAGGCGCGAAGCCAGGTTCACCGCGTCGCCAATCGCCGTGAACTCGGCTTTTTGCGAGGAACCAATTTCACCGACGATGACCTCACCATGATTAATGCCGACACCGATGTGGAACTCTTTCCATCCGCGGGCCCTCCAGTTTTCGTTTAGTGCCGCCAGCTTCGGTTTCATTTTTAAAGCAGTTGCCACGGCATTCTGCGCGTCCCGGGCGTCGCCACGGCTCACGGTGGGAATATTGCCCCACACTGCCATCACGGCGTCTCCGATGAATTTATCGAGCGAGCCGGCGTGTTCAAAAACCGTTTGCACCCAGGTTTCGAAATATTCATTGAGCTGTTGAACCAACTGCGATTCATTGGCGCTCTCGGTCAGGGTAGTAAAGCCGCGCACATCGCAAAAAAGAATTGTCACCGCTCGACGAACGCCTGCTCTTGCATTGAAAAACGTCTCCGGATTATCGAGCAATTCTTTGACGACGTCGCGCGAGACATAGCGCTCCAATGTTTTACGCACACGGCGTTTTTCGCGGCGTTCGAGAAAGTAATCATATGTGAGGCCAATAATACCGCTGAGGAGCAGGACTAAAATGGGCGTGGCCGTCAGCAGCACCTGGGCGGAACCGCCCGCGCGCGCAAAAACAATGCGGCTCAATTCTGCATAAGCCGCCACCAATATCAGCAGCGCGATAAATCGCTTAAATGGTTGCCGCAAAAAGGACGCGATGGCAGCGGCGATGATTCCGGCCAGTACGATCACGATGAATTGCGCCAGCGCCGACGGTTCGCCAAGGAATTCGCCGTGCAATGCGGCGTTGATAATATTCAGGTGAATTTCCGGTCCCGGCATCGCCTTTGGATCGACAAAAGGAGTGTCGTGTAGATCGTTAAAAAGAACACTTGTGGGCCCGATAAAAACAATCTTGCCTTTAAAGTCCGCTCCATTGTGAAAATTGGCCGCCCAGATTCTTGGCGATAGGACGTCTCCGATGCGGGCCGGTTTGAATGTGCCCGGCGGAGCTGTGTACCGAAAGCGCCATCCTTCGAAACCGGGCGGAATCAGTTCCGGCCTCCCGAACGCGCGCAGGACACGGGCATCCAGCGATTCCAGGACGACGTTCGGCGGAAGAATATCGCCGACTTGATCGCCCTTCTGACGGTAATATGCCCGACGCAACGTCCCATCGTCGTCCGGCCAGATGTTCACGTAGCCGAGGCGGGTGTCCTCGACCGGCGAATTCGTCCCGCGCGAGTTAATAACGTCCGAATCGGGCAATTGTAGTTCCAGGAAATTGCGCCGTTCGGTTTTTGTCACATTGATGTTGTAACCAATGACAACGCGGTCGCCGTATTTCTCCAAAGCTTGTTTTAATTCTTCGTCGCCCTGGCCCGGCGCGGCGAAAACGAGGTCGTACACGATCACCTTCGCTCCCGCGTCGCTGAGTTTTTGTATGAGACGCGCCCAGACAGCGCGCGACCAAGGGAAATTTTGCTGAATCAGGCCGAGCGCAGGTTCCTCTTGAATGTCTTTTGCGCTGAAATCAGTCGAGGCATAAACCTGCTGGTCAATCCCGATGAGTGCCAGCCGATTGTCCCATGGCGTTTTGCGGCCGAGGCGAACCTGCAAGTCCTCGGTGTACAATTCAACCTGCCTTAGGGGCGTAAATCCGCGAAACCAAAGGAACGCAAATAAAAGCGTGCATGCGACACAAATGAGCAGGACGACGGGCGTGCGCCTGGCAAAAGGTTTCATTATAGAAGTGCCTGGGATTGACATTTATTCATATCTGTCAAAAATGGCGTCGTCTCCCGTAATAACCTAAAGCCAAAATGAAAACTAGTTTTCTTCTTCTGGCGGTTTTATCAGCCGGAGGTGGTCTGGCCTTGCGCGCCGCGCCGCTGACCGAAAGCACCTTCACCGAAGTGGTCAAAGACGTGAATGTCGTCGCGGCCAGCACCAAGGCGGCGCAGCCCGCCAGCGTCAATGAAATCGTCAGAGCCCCCGACCTCGTTCGCACTGGACCGGCTTCGCGCGCCGAATTGACCGCGCCCGACCAGACCATCACGCGCGTCGGAGCGAACACGGTTTTCTCGTTCGAACCTTCCGGGCGCAATATCAACCTTGAGAGCGGCAACGTGCTGTTCCATTCGCCTGCCGACAAAGGCGGCGGCTCCATCCGCAGCGGCGGGGCGGCGGCGGCGGTGCTCGGCACCACGCTCATTGTATCTTCAACCGGCACCGGCGGCTTCAAGGTGATTCTGCTCGAGGGCCACGGCACGGTGACGTTGCCCAACGGAAAAACCGTGAAGCTGAAAGCCGGGCAATTGGTTTTCGTCCTGCCCGGCCAAAACAACTTCGGTCCGGTGCTGGAAATCAATCTTGGCAAACTGGTCGGCGGCTCGACTTTGGTCAACGGATTTTCCCATCCGCTGTTGTCCCTGCCGCTTATCGAAAACGCTATTAACAATCAAAACAAGGAATTGAAAAATGGCGGATTGCAGGACACCGGAACCACGCCGGAGAATTTCAATCCGGGCCCCGGCAACGGCTCGGATTCAATCGACAACAATACTTATCATCAACTCATCATTCCAAAGTTCAGGGTTAAACAAGGCTGACATCTTCCTCTCATGAAAAAAATCCTCCTTTACGCTTTGGCCATGGTAAGTGGCGCGGCGGTGAATGTTCGGGCGCAGATTGGCGGTCTCGTAAATCAGGTTGATAATTCCCGGACCCGCGCCGGCTTGAACCAATCCGCGGAAGCAATGGCGACTAATGCCGTGCCGGATCTTTACGAAGGCGAATCCAGCGACGTCGGTCCGCAATCAGTCGTGCAGGCCGGCGCGCGACACGCATGGTTCGCGGCTCAGGCGGACGAACAGTTTTTCTACACGGACAACATTTTGCAGGTCGAAAGGCGCACTCAAGGCACCGGCGTGCTGCTCAGCACCGCCCAATTTGCGCTGATGCCCCCGCCTTTCGCTCTCGGTAATGGCACGCTGTCGCCGGAGGTGGGATATCGCGCGCAATGGTTCGACTTCGGCCTCGATGGCACGAGAGCGAAATCTTTGCCGTTTCGTCTGCGCGATCTTGATTTCAGCGCCCAAAGTGTTTTTGCCGACGTCTTGTGGAGCCACGGCAACTGGTCGTTTGGCGGCGGCCTGGACGCCACCCGGCTGCTGACCATCAACAGTTACCATC
>DASXHY010000202.1:0-6729 GCA_036488095.1 Verrucomicrobiia bacterium
CGGTTAAGAAAAGACGGCGGGACGCCGGTGACGATCGGAGAAGTTTGTGAGTTCATCACCCAAACTTTTATCCCAACGCACGGCGCTCCGCCACTTTGGTTGCGGCAAAAGCCGCGCTATGCCTTTGCGTTGAATTCCTGCTGTTGCGTCCTCCGCCACCGAACCTCCAAAAAAACGAGAAACTATCATTGGATCCCAATGCGTCAAGGTGGGGGTAACTGGTATGGCAAAACAATTCGGGAACCAAAGGGCCCGGGGATTACTCTTAATGACGCACCACTCGGTAACCAACTAGACGCAAAATAAATAAAACTGACTTATGAAAATTAGTTTTCGCGGAAAAATGAGGGCGGCTTGCCTGGGTTTATCCATGGCGAGCGCATTGTTCACGTTCGCATCCATCTCGCGGGCAGACGATAACAAATACCAGCAGGTGAATCTGGTCGCAGATTTGCCGGGCGTGGCCCAATTGCAGGACACGAACCTCGTGAACGCGTGGGGGATTTCATTCGGCCCGAGCACGCCATTCTGGGTTAGCGATAACGGAACCGGCCTGGCCACTCTTTACCAAATTACAAACGACGCTACTGGCGCGGCCCAAGTCGCCAAAATGGGCCTGCAAGTCACCATTCCCGGCGACGGCACGCCGACCGGCCAGGCATTTAACAGTCACGGCGGCTTTAACGGGGACATTTTCCTGTTTGTGAGCGAGGACGGCACGGTATCCGGATGGCGCCCCGCGTTGGGCACGGCGGCGGAAACCCTGGTGCCGGGTGTTTCCAACAACGTTTACAAGGGAATGACACTTGTCACGACCTCGAACAACGGCCCGGTCTTGCTGGCGTCGAACTTCCGGCAAGGCACGGTTGATATGTATGGGACCAACTCCGCGCTAATTGGCCAATTCATTGATTCCAACGCACCCGCCGGGTACGGGCCATTCGGTATCCAGGCAATTAACGGCATGGTGTTCGTGACGTTCGCCAAACAGGATGACCTTAAACACGACGACGTCGCCGGTCCCGGCAATGGATTGATTGATGTATTCGATCCGAATACCGGCGTGTTTAACAGGTTCGCAACCGGCACGGATGCGATGGTTAAAGGGAAGCACGGCAATGGCGGGCAGGAGCATCCGGTTAACGACATTAATTCTCCGTGGGGCATCGCACTCGCTCCGGATTCGTTCGGAAAAGCCGGTGGCGAACTGCTCGTGGGCAACTTCGGCAGTGGAACCATCATGTCGTTCGACTCGAACGGACATTTCCGCGGCCTGCTCAAGGCGGTCAATCACGGCCCGGTGACAATCGACGGCCTCTGGGGGCTAACGTTTGGAAATGGCACGAAAGCAGGCGTGCCAGACACCCTTTACTTCAGCGCCGGACCGATGGGTGAAAGCCACGGATTGTTCGGCAGCCTGACGCCGGTCGAAGACGGACACCATGGTCCCGGACACGGCGGCAACCCGGACGGTGATGGTGACAACGATTAAAAATTAAAAAGCACACTCCCACGGGGCGAGGCAGTCGGCGAGTTCGCTCGCAAAGACCTCGCCCCTTTTCATTTTGGATCTGCACCCATCTTCTGAACGATATACGATTTACGCCTCTCCATTTCCACGCGTTCGTAAATCGTAAATCGTAAATCACAAATCCCCTTGGATTTTGCTCCGCCGTCCCCGAGAATCGCAATGAGTGAATTTGAAGGCCATTAGCGAGTGGAGCCTTTTCCGTCCGGCTGTGGGCGCGGCGCTGGCCGTGCTTTGCGGTTTGATTTTATGGGGCACACCCATGGGCGACTGGTGGACCGACACCAGCTACGACTACCAATTCCGTTTCAGCTCTCGTGCCGTCACCAATCAGGTGGTCCTTATCCAAATGGATAATGAATCCTACGATTATTACAAACAGGCTCGATACGACCCGCAATCCGGCAGCGGACAACCGTGGTCCCGGGGACTTCACGCCCAATTGTTGAACAAACTCGCCGACGGCGGGGCAGCGTTGGTGGTCATGGATACTTTTTTTCGCGCTCCACGAAATCCGGACGAAGACGCCACCCTGGTGGCGGCATTGCGGAGAAACAACGTCGTCCTGATGGCGGAAGAGGCCGAGGTGGTGGATCCAAAGCTCGAGGGAGTGCAGTTTACCTACCCGGGGGATATGTTTCTCGATGCGGCGCGGACCAATTCCGGAGTGGCTTGGTTTGACCCGGGCGGTTTCGATTCCGTGGTGCGCAGACACTGGCCGTTTCCGTCGCCCGGCCCATCCACGCCGGCGCAATTTTTCAGCCTGCCGTGGGTGGCGGCCACGTTGGCAGGGGCGAAACTCGACAACAACAACGCGCGCGAACGGTGGCTGCGCTATTATCACGAAGGAGCGTGGACCCGCATCAGTTACCGCCATGCGCTCGAAGACGAGCCGGCCGGATACTTCCGCGGCAAAGTTGTTTTCATCGGCTCGCAACCTCACACGACGGACCCCGAAGATCCCGAGAAGGACAAATTCCGCACGCCATTCACGCGCTGGACGGGTGAGGCTTATGGCGGCGTGAACATCAACATCACCGCGTTCCTGAACCTGGTGAATGGCGACTGGCTGGAACGGCCGCCTGAGTGGGCGGAAGCGATTGCACTGATCATCACCGGAATCTTGCTTGGCGGTGGGTTGTGCCGATTGACGCCGTTGCCCGCGTTGGCCGTGGCGGCAATCGCGGCGATAGCGGTGACATTGGGATCGGTATCGTGGAGTTATTTTGGCAATCGCTGGTTCCCCTGGCTGGTCATCGCCGGCGGACAAGTGCCGTTCGCGCTGGGTTGGGCGATTTTTATGCCGGCATTTCATCGCGTGCAGGACACGATCACCGAAGCCTCACTGGTTTCGAAATCGCCGCGCCGCACCACCAAAGCGCCGCGGAAAACCCCTAAGAAGGAATTGCCCGACACGCCGGATTATGAACTGTTTGATCCGCCCTTTGGTGAAGGCGCTTACGGCAAAGTCTGGATCGTGCGCAACGCCGTCCAGCAATGGCAGGCCTTGAAAGTCGTTTACCTTTCCAAGTTCGGCAACAACAAGGACCCCTTCGACCGCGAGTTCAACGGCATCAGCCGGTATAAACCCATTTCCGATAAACATCCCGGATTGCTGCGCGTGGATTTTGTGACGCGCAAACGCGAGGGATATTTTTATTACGTGATGGAATTGGGCGACGCGCTTGAGCCAGGCTGGGAACGCAAGCCGTCGAGTTACAAGCCGCGCGATCTGGTGAGCGTGCGCGCGCAGGCGCTTGGCAAACGATTGCCGGTGCCGGAATGCATTCGCATCGGGATCGCATTGAGCGACGCGCTCGAATTTCTTCATCAACAGGGATTGACGCATCGCGACATCAAGCCGCAGAACGTCATCTTTGTGAAAGGCCAGCCCAAATTGGCCGACGTCGGCCTCACGGCGGAAATTCGGCCGGAAGAGGCGGAGATGACATTTGTCGGCACACCCGGTTACATGCCGCCGCCGCCCGAGCGGCCCGGCACGGTGCAGGCGGATATTTATGCGTTGGGAATGATGCTTTACGTTTTAAGCACCGGTCGCACGCCGACTTATTTCCCGGAACTGGCCACGACGCTCGTGCAAAGCCCCGAACCTGCGGAATTCTTCGCGTTGAACGCAGTGATCCTTCGCGCGTGCGACCCGGATTGCGCCAAGCGCTACAAAACCGCGGCGGAACTGCATCGAGCCCTGTTGGAATTGGAGAAGGTCTCCTCACGAAATCCGTAGAAGAGCGCCGCGACTTCTAGGTCCCATTCGTCCCATTTGTCCGAAGTCCCAACTTCCTTCTCGAAATGCGAAACCGTTTCGCAATTCATAACAGGCTGTAAGCAAGCCGCTTAGAAAGCGCTAAAACGGTTTTCCAGCCCCACCACGTCTCCCTGCTAAAACCTTACCGTAAGTTTTTCACCAAAAACAAAACCTGTAAAAATTCGCGGTGATGAAACGAAAACTCGTTTTCAAAACCCGCGCCAGACGGGCCGCATATACCTCCTGTCAGTCCCATCCGTCCCATCCGGCTCTCAACTCTCAACACAAAACCCTCTCAACTTTTTCACCCTCCTAAACTATCAACTCATTAACTCCTCAACTTCCCCATGAAAACCCGAGTCGGTAAAATCGCGCGCTTGCCCCACGACATCCGCGAAGAACTCAATCAACGTCTCTTCAACGGCGCCATGGGCCCCGAACTCACCAGATGGCTCAACCAATTGCCCGCCGTCCAGGAAGTCCTCGCCAAATTTTTCAACGCCTCGCCCGTCAACCGCCAAAATCTCACCGAATGGCGGCACGGCGGCTACGAGGATTGGCTGCGTCATCAGGATCGCGAACTGCGCATCCAACGCATCAGCGAAGAAGGCCTCAGCCTCGAACGGCACAAGGGCAAAGACGAGAATGACCTCTTCGAACACTCCGCCCTCATCGCCCTCGCTGAACTGATGGCCGACATCGACTCCCTTCACGAACTCGATGGCGACAAACGCTGGGAACGCCTCCGCAATCTCACCTTGGAATTGTCGCGTCTCCAGAACTCATACAATCGCAGCCGCTGGGCGGCGCTGGCCTGGGCCAAATGGAACGACCGGTTTTTGGGCCCGGAAGATTATGGAAACGACCGGGAAGAAACACGGCAGCCTGATCAAAATCCCGCCGCTGATTCCTCCCCCACCGATAAAATCGAACCCCGCGCACCCTCCCAACAAGCTGAAATCAAACCAAATCAAACCACATCAACCGAGGGGAGGGTCGATGACATTGTCCGGGTTAAGCGCGTCATCTATCACCGAAAAGGTTGCGGCTGCGTCTGCCGGACTTGTCATCCCGAAACCGGAGATTATCCCTATGCCGAGGCAATACGAGATACCACTGGAGCAAAAGAGTACGGCGCCCAGTGTTTCTGGCGCGAAGAAATCTTCATTATTACCATTCCCACCGAATGCGATTGCCCCTGCGATGAGTGCGAACAACCTGACCTCGGTAGGGTCGGCGCTGCCGCGCCGCCCCATATCCCATCCCACGCGCATAGCGTAAGACCAACCCCGGAAAACAACCCAACCCACGCACAACCAGCAATCGGTCCCATTTGTCCCCCAAGTCCCATCGAAATCACCCGACTCGATCCCGTCGCCGATTTTTTACGACAGGTCGCCCGTCGAAAATCAGCCCAATGCCACGAAAATGAAAATACATTATAACCGAAATCCCCAAATGCTGCCGCTCCCTTGTAGCGCAGGCTTTCCAGCCTGCGGGTTCCGGGGACTTTCCAGTCCCCGGTCTCATCTCGGTAGGGTCCCCCGAAATCGAATAAAATTGAAACCCCGCCTTTCCACAATGCGTCTATGCCGTGGCAGCCGCGCGAATGCGGCTAAACAACGCATGCGCGCCAGTCCAATTCCTACTCAATTGAAAATTCAAATTCAGATCTTCGCCGCCATCGCTTTCATCGCGAGCTCTCCGCTCTCCGCCCAGACTCTGCCAAACGGCTCGGCGGACACCGGCGATTCGCACGATGGCCAGAAACTGATTACCGTCGAATCTCCCGAAATCGTCGCCCACCGCCTCGCCTGGTGGACCGATGCGCGCTTTGGCATGTTCATTCATTGGGGACTTTATTCCCAGTGGGGATGTCATTATCCCTCGACCAACGGCACCATGCTCAACGGCCAAAGCGAACACATGATGCAGCATTTGAAGATGCCGCTCGCCCAATACGCGAAAATCGCCGATGTCTTTGATCCCACCAATTTCAACGCTGCCGAATGGGTAAGCATCGCGAAAAACGCGGGCATGAAATACATCGTCATCACCGCCAAACATCACGATGGGTTCGCCATGTTCAACAGTCCGAGCAGTGATTACAACATCGTCAAGCGCACGCCATGGAAACGCGATCCGATCAAGGAACTGGCGGACGCCTGCCGCGAGCAAGGATTGAAATTCTGCGTCTACTACTCGCTCGGCCGCGATTGGGAAGACCCGGACGTGCCCACCAAAAACGGTTATCGCAGCAACACCTGGGATTACCCGGACGAAAGCAAAAAGGATTTTTCCAAATATTTCGAGCGCAAGGTCAAACCGCAAGTGCGCGAATTGCTGACGCAATATGGTCCCATCGGCATCCTGTGGTTCGACACGCCGGAAATGATTTCCAAACCGGAAAGCGCCGAACTCGTCCGCCTTATTCACAGCCTGCAGCCGGATTGCCTCATCAACGCCCGCGTCGGGAATCGCCTCGGTGATTACGCCGTGCAGGAGCAGAAAATTCCCGCCGGCGGCAATCCGCAACCGTGGGAAACCTGCATGACGCTCAATGGCCATTGGGGGTATTTTCTCGGCGATGAAAATTGGAAGCCCGCCAAAACCGTCATCCACAACCTCGTGGACATCGTGAGCAAAGGCGGAAACTACCTGCTCAATGTCGGCCCGACCGGGCAGGGGATCATTCCCCAGGGAGCCGTCAACGACCTGCAACAAGTCGGTGATTGGATGAAAACGAATGCTGAATCCATTCGCGGCACTTCCGCCAGTTCGCTCAAAGTCCAACCCGCGTGGGGTCGGGTCACAACCAAAGGCGACAACATTTATCTGCACGTCTTTGATTGGCCCAAGGATGGAAAACTGGTTGTGCCTGAAATCGGCCAAACATAGGCAATGTTAACGGCGCATTTGCTGGCGGATAAAACAG
>DASXHY010000454.1:0-9098 GCA_036488095.1 Verrucomicrobiia bacterium
CTTCCATTTCCTTCTCCCACTGGGTCTTGTAATACATGCTGGCGTCATCGAGGTTCGCGCCCATCTTGTGTTGGAAAAACCACGCCAGTTCGCGGTGAATTAGCACGTCGTCCGGGTTGTAACGCAGCCCCTGATCGCGCAACAATTCAATGCCGTTTTGCACCCAGCGCCAGCGATCGGGATAATCCTTGAACTTGACCGAAATGTTATAGGCCATGTTCCACGCTTCATGAGCCCAGACCTGCGAGAAATGCGGCTCCAGCTTGGTGATCCAATCGGATAATTGCGCCATCTCGAAAAATTTGTCGTCCTCCTGCAACTGGTTCGCGCGCGTCCAGAGCAGATTGGAAATCAATCCGCGAAATCCGCCGAGCGCCACGGTTGTGAACGCCAGCACCGGCGGCGCATTGGTCAAACCCTCAACGTGCGTCAACCCCAGCGCGTCGCGATCGTGATTCAACGACTTCTGCAACGCGCCCGAGCCAGTGATCAACACCGCCGCCAGGATCACGAGAATTATTTTTTTCAAACGTCCGCTCATGCGACGACGACTTTGGACTTTGAACTTCTTGTCCGCCATAGCTTTAGCGGCGGCGGATGGACTTGAGATGTCATTGGCTTTGCGCCGTGGCCAATTCGCGGCGGTTGAAAATGAAAATGCCGAAGACCGCAAAAAATCCGCCGAGCAGGATAACGATTTGCACAAACGCCAGCCCCAAGTCCCCCCAACTGATGCTGCGCCCGCTGCTGAGCGAGTCGATCGGCGAAAAATCCCGGGCCAGGTTGATGACCTTCAGCGCGGCGCGGAACATGGGAATGATCACCACGTTCAATGCCGAAACGACCGGGTTGCCGGTCGCGCTCGAATTCGTGTCAATAGTGCCTTCCGAAACGACCGTGGTCAGCGTCCCGGAAGACAGCGCCATAGTCAGAATGGCCAACGATAAAAACGCCGCGACCGGGAAGGAAAGGAAACTCGCCGAGGCGAGGCCGATGGCCGCCAACAGGGCCATCCAGCAAAAAATAATTCCGAGGCCGCGGGCAAAATTCATTCCGAAGCTGCCCTGCCGATACAATATTTCCATGCCGTCCTCGAGCGGGAACAGGACCGCCGTGTCGTTCATGTTCGCGAAGGCTATGGTCAGGACATTATTTGTGTCGGCGAGATCGGCTGGAACCTCGAATTCGTGAAAAGTGTCCGGCGCGAGGCTCATCGCTTCACTGCGCCAAAATTGTGTTTTGCCGGGCACGCCGACCTGCCAGAAGCCGTTGATCGTCCCGGAAGCGGGTTTTTGGGCCGCGTTGAATTTGATGCGTAATTGCAGCGGCTCGCCCTTCAGAGATTTGCCCGACTCAAGTTTGATTTCCCAAGTCTTGATGTAGCCCGCCGGGACGACCTGATACTGGGCCTTGACCTGTTCTTCGATCTGCTTCTGCACCTCGGGCAAGTCAGCCTCGGTCACTGGCGAATGCTTCAAACGATCTTCGAGAACCGCGTGCGCGACTTTTGCAATGTCGGCTTGGACATCCGGCGGCTTGATCGAGCCGCGCGCCACCATTACTTCGTTGCGCAATATTATTTGCTCCGCCGCGGGCAGTTTCGTCGCCCGCCATAGCAACAGGCCGTAGACGCACGCGCCGGACAGCAAGAGCAGCGCCGCGTTTAGCGCAATAATGCCGAGCCATTTCCCGATCCAGATTTGCCAGCGCGCGATGGGTTTGGTGGCCACGACCTGGATCTGGCATTCCTCGATGTCGCGCGCGAGTGTGCCGCACGAAAGCCACAGCGTGGAAATGCCGAGCAGCGCGGTGATGGCGCTGAGCGTGTAGGTCAGCAAAATCTGCGTGAACCCGCGTGCGGTGCCGTCGTCCTTGATGAGAATCGGCAGGCCAACAACCGCCAGCAACAGCAACACGGCAATCGCCAGGAAGAGCCGAAAGCGCAGCGCGGCTTTCCAGGTGAGACCAGCTATGGCGAACAGACCTTGCGCAAATCGAGGCACTCCTAAAGCAGAAGCCAATGCACCCGCTCTAGATGAAACACGGCTTTTTCCGAGCGAGTAAGCAGCGACGGCTGACGCCGCTGACCGTGCTTCAACAAGTCCAACAAATTGATAACCGTTGCGTTCCAGTTTCCGACTGCGCCAGGAGTTCCCGCGAAGGCCAACAGTTAGGTTCACGAGAAGACCCGGCAAAATAATTGCCAGCGGATTAGCTGCGAGCAGAGTGACGTCCTGAACCCAAATTAAAGTCCCGACAACAGTAAGAATCGCCCCGTGCAACCACAATCCTCGACTAAACGCCCATATCCACGTGAAGAAAAACCCCGGCCAACTGAAACCTCTTTTTACCGCAATCGACGGAAAGGAAGGTTTTGAGAAAATTTCAAACTCGCGCAACATGATTCGCGTGATTAGGGCTTACCCGACTTACCGCCGAGCAACGACGACAACTTCTCATCGGCCTTGGACAAATCCGCCGGCTTGGCAGCGGCGGGCGCGGGATTGGCCGGCGCGGGGGCGGGTTCGGAGGCTTTGGTCAATTGCTCCAGCTTTTTCTCGTCAGCGGCGGGAGCGGCGGGCGTGACCGGAGCGGCTGCGGCTGGTTTGGTTTCCGGCAGCGCCAGTTTTTCCAGAATTTTTTCCGTGGCCGGCTTTTCCGCGACGCCTCCGCGCAAATACTCCGCCACGCGCGCGCCGGATTGCGCGCCGCTGGTCTCCTGCGCCGCGCGCGCCTTTTGCACCACGTCGAGAAAATAGCTTTCGAGATTTTGCGTCGGGTTATCCACGCGCACTTTGTCGGTCGCGATGTCATGCCGGATGACTTGCAGGACGCGCTCGAGTGTTTCGCGCGGCAGCACCGGAGTCGTGATGCGCAAGGTATCCGGACGCGCCAGCAATTCCTTAAGCGTGCCCATCGCCTGGATTTTTCCGCCGTAATAAATCACCACGCGATCGCAAACATCCTCCACGTCCGACAACAAATGGCTGCTCAGAATCACGGTCTTGCCGCGCCGCGCCAGCGCCAGGATCAGGTCCTTCACCTCGCGGCAGCCGATGGGATCGAGGCCGGCCGTTGGTTCGTCGAGAATCACCAAATCCGGATCGTTAATGAGCGCCTGCGCCAGGCCGATGCGGCGCTGCATGCCCTTGGAAAATTCGCCCACCGAGCGCATGCGCGTCTGGTTCAGCCCGACCATTTCGAGCAATTGTTCCGCGCGATTGTCCCGGAGATCCTTGCCCAGTTGAAACAGGTTCCCAAAAAAATCGAGGGTCTCGCGCGAATTGAGGTAGCGATAGAGATAGGATTCCTCCGGCAGATAACCGATGCGCGCTTTCGTCGGGACGTGCCGCGATGAATGGCCAAAAACTTCGCAATGCCCCTTGGTGGGATTCAGCAGGCCGAGCAGCAATTTCACCGTGGTGGATTTGCCGGAGCCGTTCGGCCCGAGCAACCCGAACACTTCGCCGCGCCGGACGTCGAAATCCACATTGTCCACCGCGCGCGCCTTGGGCCGGCCCCAAAAGTCTTTGAAAACCTTGGTCAGGCCGCGAACGGAAACGACGACTTCCGATTTTGGATTTACGATTTCCGATTTACGATTTTCAACGACAGTCATTGTGCAGCGGCGTTTAATTTTTCCCACTCCTGCAAATAGTCGAAGCGGGCTTTGTCCCCGTATTTTTCCTGATAATTTTTAAGAAAATCTCGAAATGCCTTGAAACTGAATTCGGGCGTATACATCAGCAGCGGAATATTATGAAACGCTTCGGAAAGGTCCTTCACTTGTTGCGTCTGGCCATTAAGAGCGAGCGCGCGCAAATCGCAAAAAGCCATATACATCAGTCGGGAAAGCTTTCTCCTTTCGCTGTCGGTCGGCATTCTCTCATCGTCAAATTTCCACGTAACATTCATCAACTATTTGGCAATCTCATCAATCACGCCAATTTCGGCGTCAGTTTCGGCGCTGGCGCGGACGGGCGCGCCGGCGTTTCCGTTTCCGGATGATAATGCTCCAATTCCTCGCCCTTGCGCACCAATCGCGCGCTGTTGAAGATCACGATCAACGAGCCCACGTTGTGCAAAATCGCGGCGGTGATCGGGCCGATTTCACCGAAGGCGGCCAGCGTCAGGCCGATGACAATAAAGCAAATCCCAAACATGAAGTTCTGGTTGATGACCGCGCGCGTGCTGCGCGAGAGCTTCACGAGGAATGGCAGCCGGCGCAGGTCGTTGTTCATGAGCGCAATCGTGGCGCTGTGGATGGCCACTTCGCTGCCTGCGGCGCCCATCGCGATGCCGATATCGCCCGCGGCAAGCGCCGGCGCGTCGTTCACACCGTCGCCAATCACCGCCACTTTGTAGCCCTTCAATTTGATGGCGCGGACAAATTCAACCTTGTTCTGCGGCAAACAATCGCCGACCGCTTCTTCGCAGCCGATTTCCGCCGCGACGCGAGTGGCGACCGCCTGGCGATCGCCGGAGATCATCGCGACCCGGCGCACGCCGTTTTCCTTGAGGTCCACGAGCGATTCCTTCGCGTCGGCACGCGTCTTGTCCTGCATGCCGACCCAGCCGACACATTGGCCGTTGCGCGCGATGAAAATCAGACTCCAACCTTCGGTTTCATTGAGGTCGACGGACTTCTCGAAATTCGAATTCACACCGTTGTCCTTGAGCCATTGGGCGCGGCCGACTAACACCGTCGCGCCGTTCACTTGCGCCTTGATGCCGCGGCCGGCTGTTTCCGTAAAATCCTTCGGCTCAACCAGCGGCACGCCGGCTTCGTCCGCCAATTGCGCCAGCGCCTTTGCGGTCGGGTGATTGCTGTATTTCTCCGCCGATGCCGCGAGCAGCAGCAATTCGGCCGGTTTGGTTTCACCCAGCGGCGCGAGACGGCTTACCGCCAATTGGCCAGTGGTCAGTGTGCCGGTTTTGTCGAAAACGAAGGCGTTGATTTTGGCAGCCAGCTCGATGTCCGCCACGTTTTTAATCAGGATGCCGAGACGTGCCGCAGCCGAAAGCGCCGCGACCATCGCGGTGGGCGTCGCGAGAATGAACGCGCACGGACAGGAAACCACGAAGACGGCGATGACACGGTTCAAATCGCGCGTGAAGGCCCAGACGAGCGCGCCGATGACCAGCACGAGCGGCGTATAAAAGCCCATGTATTGGTCCACGATTTTCTGGATGGGCAGCTTGGTTTTTTCCGCAGCGAGAATCAATTCGCGCACGCGGCCCAAGGTCGTGTCCGTCCCCGCCCGGCTCACTTTAATTTCCAAAACACCCGTAAGATTTTGCGTGCCGGCAAAAACTTCGTCGCCCGGCTTTTTGTCCGCCGGCAACGATTCACCGGTGATGGTCGCCTGGTTGAACGACCCCTGCCCCGTCACAATGACACCGTCGGCCGCCACGTTGTCGCCGGGCCGGATGCGAATCACATCGCCGATGGCCAGTTCGCTGGCCGCGACTTCTTCTTCCGCGCCGTCTTTCTTGATGCGGCGCGCCTTGGTGGGCGTGAGTTTGATGAGCGATTCAATGGAATTGCGCGCGCCTTCCGCGGTGCGCGTCTCGATGATTTCGCCCATGAGCATGAAAAATGCGACCACGCCCGCAGTCTTGTAATCGCCGGACGCAAACGCCGCGAGCACCGCGATGGCGACGAGCTCATTGATGCTCAACCGGCCGACGCGCAAATCTTTAATTGCCGTGACAACGATCGGGTAGCCGAGAATCACCGCGCCAATCAGCGCGCTGACGCTGGCCACGCTGGTGCCGCTGTCCAAAAACCAATCCACGATAAAGGCATTAATGACGAAAACAACGCCCACCAGCGTCTGCCACAAACGCACCGGCGCATGTTCGTGGTCGTGACCGCACCCGCAGCTCGCATCGTGGTCGTGGTGATGGTGGTGATCCTCTTCCCGGTTCAAAAGTGATGTGACTTGCATAAGCTAAAAATTCCAAGTTCCAAAATCCAAAGCGAACCGCCCAAGACAGCCCGAGAGCCTTCCCTTCTGACCTCTGGCTTCTGACTTCCGGCTTCTTGCGCTTCGTTCTTCATTTTATTGGTTCGTGGTCGCCGTAATCGGCTTTGGCGGCTCACGGTTTAACATTAACCACAAATCGCGAGGTTTTCCATCCGTCCGCTCGGACACATAAATTTTATCCTGCACATTGGTCAGCACCCGGCCCATGGTTTGGTTGAACTGCTGCACCATAAACAAATCCTTGTTTGTCTGGTACCACGGCAGAATGCTGACGAAATTGGACGACCGGCTCGCCAAATCATTGATAAGTTGCGCCCGCTCGGACTCGGCAATGTTCACGATGCCGTTCGAGTTGGCTTGCGCGGCGGTCAGGACCTGGTTGGTGTAACTGCTGGCGGCCTGGAGGGCGCGGTCGCGATTAATCTGCGCGTTGAGCACGGCCACAAAGGCGTCGCTGACTTTTTGCTGGCGCGGCCAGGTGGTCTGGACGTCGCATTGGTCAACGGCCACGCCGATATTTTGCTTGTCGAGCAATTCCGTCGCGCGATGGCGGACAGCTTCCTGGAAGCCCGCCTTGTCCCGCGTGAGAATGTCGTCCACCTTGAAATTCGCCGAAGCATAGACAATCGCATTGTTCAGCGCGTTCTGCACCATGTTCGACGCGTTCACAAATCCGAACGTGTAACGCACCGGATCTTCGATGCGGAAATAAAGCGTCGAACGCACATGCACGATATTCGCGTCGGCGGTGATGGTGTAGCCATCCACGGAGGGATTGAGAGAGGGCGCGGGCGGCGGTTCCGTGCCGGCAAGTTCCTGCTCCGGGGAGACGGCATACCAACCGACGTTGGAAGTGACCTTTTGAATCCCGGTCACCGAGACTTTGACCACTTCATCGATTGGATACGGAAACGACCAGTGCAAACCCGGCCCGAGCAGCGCTTTCTCCCCTACCCCCAGCGGTTTGCCGAACCGCAAAATCATCGCGCGCTCGTTTGGTTCGACTTTGAAAAAGCCGGAGCACAAAAAAACAACGATCAGCACGCCCATCACGAATCTGACGATGGCGAAGCTGCTGCGCAGCGCCTCGGTCAACGCCTGCGAGCCGGAATCCACGGGAGTTTCCGGAGGGTGCGAATGCACGTGTTCGTCGTGCGGATGAGAATGCTCGTTCATTGGAATTATTTCGCGCCCGAATTGGTCACTGCGCCCTTGAACAGCGTAAAGGGTTCGGTCTGCTGGTCGAAAATAAGGGTCGATTTGTCCTTGAGCGAATCCTCCAGCGCATTCAAGCGGAACAGGAAACTCGCCAAATCCGGGTTTTGTTGGAACACACCCAGATATTTCGCAGCCTCGGTCTGGCCCTCACCCTGGACTCTCAAGGCCACGCCTTGGGCGGCCGAAAGAATCTTGGACGCGCGCAGATCGGCGTCGGAGCGGATATTTTGCGCCTGCCTTTGGCCCTCGTTTTGGACCGCGCTCACCAGCTTATTGCGCTCATCCGTCATGCGGCCGAACACCTTATCCGTTACGCTCTCGGGCACACCAATTTTTTTGAAACGGAGGAACTCGATGTTGATGCCGTAATTGTTCGTCTGAAGCTGGGATTCGACCGATGCGAGGATTTCGTCCTCAATCGCGTCGAATTTCGAGCCGCCGGCATTGGCCGACACCAAATCCGACAGCGGATGTTTGCCGATGACCGCGCTTTTGGGCGTGCTCACGAGCGTCGCCAGTTGCTGCTCGACGGCCGGAATGCCGCCCGGGAATTTCTGCAAAAACACACCCGGCTCCGTAATCCGCCAACCAACATACACCGAGGTCAGCAGCGTAAATCCGTCCGACGTCAAATCTTCGCGGAGCTTGCTTTCCACATCGGAGCTCTGGGTGCGCTGGTCGAATTTGTAGACGCGCTGGGCCGGCGGCGGCCATTTGAAATACAAGCCGGGCTGGTTCAACGAACGCGTCGGCTTGCCGAATGTTGTCACCACGGCCACTTCCGTCGTCCGCACCTGGAACGCGCATAGCCAGAAGGCAAAAACAATCACCAGCAATGCGCCGATGACGATGATGAGGGAATTTCGTTTCATGTATGGGTAAATATTACTTTGGCTTTATTGTGACATCTTCCAGCAGATCCTCCCGGACCTTGGTCTGCAAATCGAACTGCAATACATCGTGGGTGTTCGTCGTGAGCAGGATGTATTTGCGCGCGTTGGCTGTCGAGCGGCCAAACGTTTGAAGATATTCCCGCTCCATGTAAATCGAAGGCGCAGCCGCGAACGCCGGAATCCGGTTCGTGAACAACGCCGCTTTCGCCCAGGCGTTGACGACGGTTTTGATGCGGTCGCCTTCGGCCACGTCGATCAGGTTTGTTGCGGTTGCGGCGGCCAGCGCGTTGGTTTGGATGTCGTACGCTTCCGCCGCCAAGACGTCCGAGAGCTTGGTTTGCGATGCCCCTACGACCTTCTCAAAATCCCCCGCGACTTTCTGCGGCGGATGAATATCCTGCAACCCGACAAAAATTATTTTCGCGCCCAGATGATGCTCGTCAGCCGCGGATTGGATCCGCGAACGCAACGCGTCCGCCGCCGCGCCGCGTTCGCGTGACATGATGTCCATGAAATCCGCGCTCACCAGATAGCGAACGACTTCGCGCGTGGCCACGTCCTGCAACAGGTTGGTCGCGTTTTCATTCTTGTAAGCCCAATCCAGCACGTTGGTGATCTGGAATTCCACCGGAATGCTCACCGTCAACAAACTCACCGGCGGCGTGCTCTTGACCGCGCCCTCGACATCGTTGGTCGAAGTCACGCTCTGGTCGCGATTAGCAACGAGGAAATTCTCCTCCTTCGCGTGCGGGACGGTCCAAAGAATCGTGGTTTGATTCGCCAAAGCGGGGTCGGGCTGCGAACCGACGATAAAACTTTGAATTTGTTCGGTGCGATAGCGATAGACTTTGTCAATCGGCCACGGCCATTTTAAATGTCCGCCCGGCCCGAGGATCGCAGTGGCCGGTTGCCCGAAATGCTCCAGCAACGCCTGCTCGCCCGGGTCGATGAATACCATCGTGGTCGAAAGAAACAGCGCCGCCACTTGCAGCAAAAC
>DASXHY010000216.1:0-2452 GCA_036488095.1 Verrucomicrobiia bacterium
GAACGACGTCGTCCTTGATCAACGCTTTTATTCCATCCGCCGCCGGTTGCAGAAATCCGAACCGCCCCACGCGATTCGGCCCGTAACGAATTTGAATCCGCCCCAGCCCCTTGCGTTCCAGCACCGTCGTGACGGCAAAGAGCGATGCGAACACACCGATGATTCCCGCGATGGAAATCACCGCCGACACCACCGGCTGCCAGGCAACAGGCGCCAACCCGGTCAGCAGGTGATTCAGCGTTACAAAAATTTGGTCGAGTGAGTCGGCCATTTAAAAGTCCGTTAGGCTTCCAGTCTGATTTTGAGAATGCAAATTCATTTTGAAATCATTTGGGCGGAGCGGGAGCCGCGGGCGCTTCCGCAGCTTTCGCCTTCGCTTCCGCGGCGGCTTTGGCTTTCGCCTCCGCGTCCGCTTTTGCCTTGGCCTCGGCTTTCGCTTTTTCCGCCGCCAGGCGGCCGTCGACTTCGTCCGCTTCCGTGGGATGAATCTTGTGATAATAGCCGTTGGATTTCGCCAACTGCGTTTTGTCCACCAGCAACCCGCCAAAACGGTCGCTCGTGCTCAGTTCAAAATTCGTGTCCATCTTGATGGCGTCGAACGGGCAAACCTCCACACAAATCTGGCAGCTCATGCAAACCGAGAGATCGATGTCAAACGTCGCCGGATAAAGCTGCGGTTTGCCGATGTAATCCGGTTTCTTGTCCTTGCTTTTCTCGATGTAAATGCACTTGGGCGGGCATTCCTTCTCGCAAATCTGGCACGCCACACAACGCAGCCCCGCCATTGGATCCTTGCCGTCAAAAACCAAAAATGGAAATTGCCGCACCGCTTCCGCCAACGGCTGCCGTTCTTCCGGATACTGGATGGTCGTCAACCGCTCCTCGGACACATAACTGCCCAGGAAATTCTTGGCGGTGACCGCCATGCCTTTGATGATGCCTTCGCCTAACATAACAATAAGTCCAAGGTCCGATGCCCAAAGTCCAAAGTCATTAGCGCCGCGGGCGTTATCCAAGGACGACTTTGGACTTTAGACCTTGGACTTTGGACTTTCACCGGTCCACCTCTCCCAACACAATATCCACACTGCCTAGAATAATCACCACATCCGCCACATTATGTCCCAGGCACATATCCTCGAGCACGGTGAGATTGATGAAGCTCGGCGGGCGCACGCGATAACGATACGGGTTCGGCGAACCGTCACTGATCAGATAAAAACCAAGTTCACCCTTGGGCCCCTCGATGCGCCCGTAAGCCTCGCCCGCCTTGGGACGAAATCCGCGCAGCTTCGCCTTCGGGTCCACAATCGGGCCGCCCGGAACCGACTTCAACGCCTGCTGCAAAATCCCCACCGACTCGCGCATTTCCAGCACGCGCATCATGTAACGGTCGTAAACATCGCCGCGCGCGCCGAGCGGAACGCGAAATTGAAAGCGCTCGTAAATTCCGTATTTGTCCACCTTGCGAATGTCGTAATTCACGCCCGCCGCCCGCAACAACGGACCCGTGATGCTGGCGTTCACGACCAAATCGCGCGGAAGAATGCCGACGCCCTGAGTGCGCGCCATCAGGATTTCGTTTTCATTCAGTAGCGCCTCGAACTCATCCAGGAACGCGGGAAATTCATCCACCACTTTCTGGACCTGCTCCAGCCAGCCCGCCGGGGCATCGCAGCGGCAGCCGCCGAACCGCATGAAATTGCACATCATCCGCGCCCCGCTGATGGCTTCAAACAAATCAAGAACATGTTCGCGCTCGCGAAACGCATACATCAGCGGCGTGCCCATCGCGCCCATGTCCTGCAGCAGAAAACCGCAGAGCGACGCGTGGTTTTGCAGGCGCGTGAGTTCAGCGAGAATCAGTCGCAAATACTCAGCGCGCTCCGGCACCTGCAAGCCCGCGAGCTTTTCGACCGCGAGCGCATAAGCCCAATTGTTCGTCATCGAACAAAAATAATCGAGCCGGTCCGTGTAAGGCATCGAGCCAAGATAAGTCGTGCCCTCGCCAATTTTTTCGTGATTGCGATGCAGATAACCGAAAACCGGCTTCAGCTTCACCACCCGTTCGCCATCCAGCACGATATCCATCCGAAACACGCCGTGCGTGGACGGGTGCTGCGGCCCCATCGAGACCTCGAGCAATTCCCCTTCAGCCGCGCCGCTGTCGCTGATCTTCGGGCGAATTTCGTAGTTCTGTTTGGTCGGCTCCGTGGTCTGCACAAATTTATTTATTCTCCGCAATACTTTGAACTTTTGCCCATCGAGGTATTTGCTTCAACAGTTCTTCGGCAGTAATGCTTTCTCCGCGATCCAATTCGGAGGCACCTTCGCGAATGCCAGCGATGAATTGCAATTGTCGGCCGGCTTTATAGTCCGCACTTCTCGGGAGTTTCGCGTCACGCGGATTATCACTCTGCGATAAAGCAGACTTGCCGTCTGCGCTACTTTT
>DASXHY010000268.1:0-2405 GCA_036488095.1 Verrucomicrobiia bacterium
GTGTTAATTGGCGGGTGATGCGTCTCGGCCAGTTTAGATTCGCACGGGCGAGACGCCCGTGCCACTATAGCCGCTCAGGCCACTTTTTGTGGCTCAGGGATTGGCATCTGCGCGGGCGCGATAATTTGGACGGGCTTGTATCCGCCTTTGGATTTGAAATACATGATTAACGCAAGATAGCAAACCAGCGTGAATGCGGGGAACGTGGCCATTTTGCCCAGGGCGCTAAACTGGCCGGTGGTCGTGGCGCTTAGGATGGCTGCCTTCGATTGGTCATCGGTGATGGCGGCGCTTTTCACCGGGTCAATCGCGCGATAATTTCCGAGCAGATATTTCTTTTCAACCGTGACGGTTTCATAAAGCGCCGGATTGGCCGAAGCGAGTTTTTTCGTCGCTGAGGATTCCTGCAGATAGCCGATAAACGGAACGCCGAGAATTCCCACGGCCAACATGCCGATGCCACCCACGGCATTCAAGGTCAACGCGCCGCCGCGCGGGCATTGTTCCGTGGTAAGTCCCAAAATGGTCGGCCAGAAGAAGGTTTTGCCGACACCATAGAGCGTGGCCGCTGCGAAAATGACGCCCATGGTTGCGCCGTTGGTTTTGGACAAGGCCAGCAATCCGGCAATTGCCAGAATCGAACAGGTAGTGAGCAAGCCGAGTGGTGACAGTTTGTGGATGATCGGGCCGGCGGAAAAGCGCAGGACCACCATGATTGCCGAAGTGTAAACCAACACCCAGGCGGGGTTGTGCCCTGCCGCCTGCATCGGCGCTTCCATCAGGGAACTGATCCATCCGTCCGTGCCGAGCTCCGTCGTGGCCTGCGGCATCATAATGATAATGAGAAAGGCCAAAAGCGGGCGGCCGAAAGACTTGGTGATGACGGCGAAAGCAATTGTCACCGCCGCAATGAGCCCCCACACCAGCGCGGTGTTCCATTCAAAAACCTGGCCCAATTGAGCCAGCACCAGGCCGAATCCCACAAATGCGCCGAAAGCACCGAGTTCCTTCAACATATCGAGATAACCGACGCCGGCCTGCTCGCGTTCGCTGCGGGGAAAGGTGCGCGTGATGAGGATCAAAAAGAAAACGATGGCCGGGATGAGAATCAGGCCGAGGGTAATGCGCCAATCGGTAATTTGCCGGGAGGCAATGTAGATGGTGCACAGGCCGCCAATCACCAATCCGCCGGGCCAGCCGGCGTGAAGCCGGTTGAGCCATTTGGTTTTGTCCTTGTTGAACATGGTGGAGACCACGGGATTGATGAAGGCTTCCACCGCGCCATTGCCAAGACCAAGAATGATGCTCCCCCAATAGATCAGCGGATAGCCGGTTTTTTGTCCGTCTGGATTTCCGCTGTGGATCGCTTTGTAGGCGGCGAACGCCAGCGCGCTGTAAGCGATGTAACAGCCGAAGGAGAAGATCATCGCCTTCTTGTATCCGATGCGGTCGATGAACAAGCTGAACAAAATAATGCTGACGCCGAATGGCCAGATGCCCGCGCCCGCCAATTCGCCGGCATGCACTTTATCGAGGCCAAAATCGGTGATGAATTGGCCGCCACAGAGAATCATGCGGCTGATGAACGCGTAGGAGGTGGTTATCAGCGCGATGAAGCAGCCCCAGAACAGGATTTTGTCTTGGTTGTTGTTCATGAGAGTTGGAGGTGGTTGCGTTCCATGCTATCGGCTTAATGGGAGGTGTAAATCGCAAACGCGCATGCTCACCAACCGGTGCGATTATCGCGTTTGATAAAGCGCGCGGCCTCCGGCGCGTTTTTCGCACGCATATTCGGGCCGTCCCACTCGATTTTCTTGCCGACGCGCAGCGCCACGCAGCCGAGCAGCATGATTTCCGTGAGCCTTGCCGCGATGTCGAAGCGGGAGTAGCACATGTCGGGCTTGCCGGCTTTGATCGCGGCGATCCATTCCTGGTGCTGGCCGTCGCCATTGTGGGAAGGATTGCGCGGAATGGTTTGCGGCACGAGCTTCGCGGCCGGGTGATTTTTGTAAAACGTGAATTTGGGCTCGTCGTTGAGCTTGATGAAGAATTCGGTGCCGTAATCGTCCGGTGAAAAAATTTTTCCTTTTTCGCCGATGATTAAACAGCCGGAGCCGGGCACTTCACCGCGAAACGCCTCGACGTCAGCCGTGGCGTCCTTCGGCGGCTTATTGCTGCTATCATGGCGATACGGATCGTTGGGACGAGGTTTGCCGCCGTCATACCACCAGAGAGTCGTGGAAGCAATCGAGCCCGAAGGATGGAGGAGCTGCGAGGCCCCTTTGCCGCCCGAGATCTCCGGCTGGCGTTCCGGAAATTCAAAGCGAATGGTCGAAGCGAGCGGATACGTCTCCCCGTTCATGCCTGAAGACTGCGCTTCAATCACGCTGGGATAACCGAGGTGA
>DASXHY010000277.1:0-1641 GCA_036488095.1 Verrucomicrobiia bacterium
CACACGCCCGTCCAGGGCGAGCTCTCGTTGGACAACATCAAGGTGATGCGAAACGATTTGAGCGAGACGGACGTGGAAATCGTGCCGATGAAAGCGCGACGTCCGAATCCCACACCGGCGCCGATTGCAATGGAAGCATCCGCGGCAGCGATGGCCATACCGGAATTGCCGCCGGCGACCAATGCCTGGGAATATTTAGGCGAAAGATTGTTGGGAAAACATTAACCGGAGAGGAACTAATGCGTGTCACCCGAGTTCGTTCACAAAACAGTGATGACGGCGGAGGTGTTGGACGCGCTGAAGCCGAAGGCGGGCGGGCGTTACGCCGACGGAACGCTCGGTGGGGCTGGACACGCGGAAGCCATATTGGCCACGAGTTCGCCGACTGGATGGTTGTCTGGATGCGATCGCGATGGCGACGCGGTTGAGGCGGCGAAGCGGCGGCTGGCGCGGTTCGCGGGGCGCTTTGAAATTCGGCGCGGAAATTTTGCGGAACTGGCCGATTGGATTGCGCCGGGAAGTTGTGACGGTGTGCTCTTTGATTTGGGCGTGAGTTCACCGCAACTGGATGTTGCCGGGCGCGGTTTCAGTTTCCAGCAGGAAGGGCCGCTGGAAATGCGGATGGATTCGCGCCAGGCGATGACCGCAGCGGAACTGGTGAACAACGCGAGTGCGGAAGAGCTGGCCAGGATTTTTTGGGAATACGGCGGCGAACGGGATTCGCGCCGGTTTGCGAAGGCGATTGTTCACGACCGCGAGTTGAAAAAGTTCGAGACGACGCGGCAATTGGCGGAGTTGATCGAAAGAATTTCGCCGTCCCGCCATGGCGGGAGGCGCACGCATCCGGCGACGAAAGTCTTCCAGGCGCTGCGGATCGCGGTGAATGACGAGATCGGCTCTTTGAAACGTGGGCTGGAAGCGGCGATGAAAATTTTGAAGCCCGGCGGACGGCTGGCGGTGATTACGTTTCACTCGCTGGAAGACCGGGTGGTGAAAGATTTCGGGCGCGCGGGCGCGCGGGACTACACGTTTGCTGGAGGAGTGGACGTCCCGGAGTTGCGCGAACCGCGTTCGCCCGAGTTGAAGATCGTGGCTCGCAAGGCAATCATGCCGGGCGACGCGGAGTTGGCGGAGAACCCGCGCAGCCGGAGCGCGCAGTTGCGAGTGTTTGAGAAAATTTAAATCAGAAGGCGAATGGCGAAGAATCGAAAACATCAGTCGGCGGCAATCCGGTTTGGACCGGCGCTGAAGGCATTTTTGTTGTGCTTGCTGATTGGCGGGTCGGGCGTGGGTTACGTGTGGCAGAAGAACCAGATTTACGAACTCGGCCAGCAAATCCGCCGGCGCGAAATTCACCTGAAGGATTTGCAGGACCAGAATGAGAAATTGCGAAGGCAAATGGCGTTCATGCGTTCGCCGCCTTTTCTCGAGGCGCGAATCAAGGAATTGAACCTCGGCCTGATGCCATCGCAGCCCTCGCAGGTGTGGTACTTGCCGGAGCCAAAGCCGGAATCAAGCCGGCGGGAACGGGAACTGGCGGCACGGCAGGGCTCACCGGTCGCAATGAATGAATGAAAATGATTTTTGCCAAAAAAACCACCGGGTTGGAACCGGGTTCAAAGGACCCCGGAGCGCCGCGCG
>DASXHY010000319.1:0-14799 GCA_036488095.1 Verrucomicrobiia bacterium
TCGCTTCATCGAGCTTTATCAGAAGCACGGAGTCTCCCGCGAACGCATCCTGGTCAAAGTCGCCAGCACGTGGGAAGGCATTCGCGCCGCCGAAGCGCTCCAGAAGGAAGGCATCAATTGCAATCTTACCCTGCTCTTCTCGCTCCCGCAGGCCGTCGCCTGCGCCGAGGCGAAGGTGAAGCTGATCTCGCCATTCGTCGGCCGAATCATGGATTGGTACAAGGCGAAGGAGAAAAAAGAGTTTGCGCCCGCGGAAGATCCGGGCGTGTTGTCGGTGAAGGAAATTTACGCTTACTACAAAAAGTTCGGTTACCAGACCGAAGTCATGGGCGCGAGTTTCCGCAACAAGGGCGAAATCCTCGAACTCGCCGGCTGCGATGCGCTGACTATCAGCCCGCAATTGCTCGGCGAATTGAAGAGCAGCAACGAGCCCGTCCCGCGAAAACTTGAACCGCAATCAGCCAAGGACTCCAAAATCGAGCGGCTCACGCTCGACGAAAAGAAATTCCGCTGGCTGTTCAACGAAAACGCCATGGCGACCGAGAAAACTTCCGAGGGCATCCGCCTGTTCAATGCCGACGCGATGAAGCTCGAAGAGTTTATCACGCGGCAGCTTTAATATTTAATATCATCCGGGGTTTTTCCCGCGTCCGACACAGTCCACCCCTGTTTATGGAACCCGAAGAAAGGGCAATCTGTACGTATTTGAAATCCCTGCCCGGCCAGTTTATTTCCGGCCGTGAAATTGCGCGCCGCGCCGGAGGAAAGGCGCGCTACGAGAAAAAACCGGATTGGGCCAAGCCGTTTCTTGCGCAACTCATCGACAAAAAAGTGCTCGAATCCGATGCCACCGGCCATTACCGCCTGATCGTCAAAGAAGACCGGAAACAGAAAAAGAAATGGGTGTCGCCGCAAATGCAGCGCATACTGGAACAGAGCGGCAAGGATTTTACCCACGTTATTCCGGACGAAGACATGCCACCCGAATAAGCCGCTCTCAAGCGTTCTGGCCCATGGGATGCAAATGGCCGGCAAACCAATCCGCCGCCATCTGCGCGACTTTTTCCAGCGCCCCTTCTTCTTCGAAAAGATGAGACGCATTCGGGACGATTCTCAGCGCCCTTTCACAATGCAGGAGATAATAGGCTTCCTCATTTAACGGGATGACCGGGCTGTCATTTCCGCCGACAATCAGAAGCGTGGCCGCGCGCACGTGCGTGAGCGCATCGCCCGCCAGATCCGGCCTGCCACCGCGTGAGACTACCGCGCCCACGGTTTCGCGCAGCTCGGCGGCAGCGACTAGCGCTGCCGCCGCCCCTGTGCTTGACCCGAAATAGCCCACGCTGATATCCCGGGTCGTTACCGTATCCAATACCCACCGCGTCACAGCGACCAACCGCTCGGCCAGCAGCGGAATGTTGAATCGAAGGTGACGGGTGTAGGCCTCGGTCTCTTCCTCCTCGGCGGTCAACAAATCAAATAAAAGCGTCCCCATTTTCGCCTTCTCACGCAAAGCGCGCGCAACAAATCGGTTGCGCGGACTGTGGCGGCTGCTACCGCTGCCATGCGCGAAGAGCACGATACTCGATGCATTCGGCGGCAGGTTCAGCGAACCTCCAAGTGTTACCTGCCCGAGCGGAATGGAAATGTCCTTCGTTGGCATACGTTCAAGGTCAATACCCCGTTAAAAAGATAAATCCATTGGAACCAGTTGGTGTCCTATTACCTATCCCCTTAACCAGTTTAACTTCTGTGGTACTAGACCTCTTCAGGAGCCACCTTTCAAATACGATGATAACCCCATTTTTTGCGGTTAACACACCGATTGCGGGCGTTGCTTTATCAGTTCCGTGCGCGCCAGACATTTTGTTTTTCATTGGAACGGTCCCGTAGGAATTCCTCACGCGGGAAATTGAATGACGCACCGCAAAAGGCCTTTTGGCCCTGATTCACTTTGACGGGGCACTTTTCGGCTGACACCCCAAAACCTGATTGGCAGTATGAAGCGGTTTATGAGCTCGAACTTGAATCAATTCTCTGTTACCTGCCAACGGCAAATCCCTCCCGATTCGTGGCTCGTTACTGGGACATGGAAACAACGCTTTTGCCGGCGAACCTGGCCGCTATGACCTTCCCTTCCCGAGAGGGAGAAAGTAACCAACGCAGTGCCGAAGCGGGATCACCGACCACGGCGAGCCCGCGCGAGCGCACCGGCCGGCACGCCTTCCTCGTCGCCTCCGGCATCCTGATCAGCCGCATTATCGGACTCGTGCGGCAACGCATTTTCGGGCATTACTTCGGGCTTTCGGACGCTGCGGATGCCTTCGCCGCCGCCTTCCGGGTTCCCAATCTCCTGCAAAACCTTTTTGGCGAAGGAGTCCTGTCCGCGTCCTTCATCCCCGTGTACGCGGGCCTGTTGGCCAAAGGTGACGAAGAAGAATCCGGGCGCGTGGCTGGCGCGGTGGGCGCGGTGCTGGCACTTGTTGCGTCGATACTCGTGCTGGCGGGCGTTTTGGCAGCTCCCTATTTGATCTGGGTCATCGCGCCCGGATTCCACGGAGAGAAACGCGACCTGACCATCCATTTGGTGCGCATCCTCTTTCCGGGGGCCGGCCTGCTGGTATTTTCCGCGTGGTGCCTGGGAATTTTAAACAGCCATCGCCGGTTCTTCCTTTCTTACACAGCGCCGGTAATCTGGAACGCCGCCATGATTGCCACTCTGGTAATATTTGGCGGCGCGCACCTGAACGTTCTGGCGGTTGACCTCGCCTGGGGCTCGGTGATCGGCAGTGCGTTGCAATTCGGAGTGCAGTTGCCAGTCGTCCTGCGGCTCACCCGCAAGTTGCGACCACGTCTGGATACACGCGCCCCACACGTGCGCGAAGTGATGCGCAATTTCGCTCCCGTCTTCGTCAGCCGCGGCGTCGTGCAACTCAGCGGATATGTGGATCAAGTGATTGCCAGCCTGGTCGGCGCGGGCGCCGTGACCGCTCTCACTTTTTCGCAATCCATCAACACGCTGCCGGTGAGCCTTTTTGCCATGGCCATCTCAGCCGCGGAACTGCCGGCGATGTCCAGCGCACTCGGCGACGCGGCGCAAGTCGCCGCCCAATTGCATACGCGGCTCAATTTGGGCCTCCGGCGCATCGCCTTCTTCGTCGTGCCATCCGCCGTTGCCTTTCTGGCGCTGGGCGACGTCATCACAGCCGCGCTGTATCAGACCGGGAGCTTCACACACAAAGATTCGATTTATGTTTGGGCCATCCTTGCCGGCTCCGCCGTCGGGCTGGTGGCCTCCGCGCTGGGCCGCCTCTATTCCTCAACTTATTATGCTTTGCGCGATCCCCGCACGCCGCTGCGCTACGCCGTCGTGCGCGTTTTGCTTACCACGGCGCTGGGATATTTGTGCGCGATTCCATTGCCCCAATGGCTCGGCATCGACACGCGCTGGGGGATGGCCGGCCTGACGGCTTCAGCGGGTGTCGCCGGATGGGTGGAATTCGTCCTTCTGCGCCGGACACTGAATCAACGCATTGGCCGCACCGGTCTTCCCACATCCCTGGCCGCCAGGCTCTGGATTTCAGCGACACTCGCAGCGTCCGCTGCCTGGGCCGTCAAGCTAACCGTTAGCCACCAAGGGCCGATTTTGAGCGCCGCGGCGGTCCTCGGCGTCTACGGGATCGTCTATTTCGCCGCCAGTTACCTATTTCGCGTCGAAGAGTGCCGGCTCACTGTGAAGCGATTCATCTCCTAAGCCAGAACGATTCAGTTCAAACCGCAGATGAACGCAGATTAACGCAGATTCCAAAGAAGGCGAAGGCTCTTTTCCCTTGCACGGATGCGCCCACTAAAAAGTGATGCAGAGGATCGAATGGGCAAATGCATTTCCGATCTCCCATCTGCGTTTATCGGAGTTCATCTGCGGTTGTCCTCAGATGTTGGCTAAGTTCCATTTGCGGCCAGTTGAAAATAAAAAAGAAGCTTCAAAACTGCCGACGAAAATAAAATGTTTCCTTCGGGAGGGTTGGACGGCTTTTGTCCCTGCCGATGTGCAAAATAGCCGCGTGCAAATAAATGGATGCAGCGGAATGCCGGATTTCGCATTCATATTTGCGATTTAAAATATGAAATTTCACCTGAAAAATTGCAACGGTCGCAGACCGCTGGGTGAAATCCATTCCAGTCCCGGAGGGACTTCTGAAAATAGCCCGGCATTTCAATGCCGGGAACCGGTCCGCCGTTACACGAGTGCCGGAGGGACGACTGAACCGGCAACAGCCTCAGCCGTCCCTTCGGGACTTGGCCGATCCACGGCTTTACCCGGCATTGAAATGCCGGGCTATTTTCAGAGGTTCCTTCGGAACCGACCGTCACCTGGCTGCTGCTCAAAAACTAATACGCGTCTCAGACCACCGCCACAAAGGGGGCCATTGACTTGCGGGAGAAACTTTTTTACGGTGGTCGCTCCAAACCGGGAACCAAAACGATTGAATTTTTATGCCTCCTAAAACCGCCGAGAAAGCCGAAAAAGCCCCCGCCGTCGCTGAAGCCAAAACCGCCGATGCGAAAATTTCCGCCGCGCAACAACGCAACCTGGAGGCCGCCATTGCGGACATCACCAAGACTTACGGCGACGGCAGCATCATGCGCCTCGGCGCGGCGCAGGCGTTGAAAAAAATCGAGGTGATTCCCACCGGCGCGCTGGCGATTGACCTGGCACTGGGCGTGGGCGGCGTGCCGCGCGGGCGCGTGGTCGAGATTTTCGGGCCGGAATCTTCGGGCAAAACAACCTTGATGCTGCACGTGATTGCCAACGCGCAGGCGACCGGCGGACTGGCTGCGTTCATTGACGCCGAGCACGCACTGGATCCAGCTTACGCAAAAAAATTGGGCGTGAACCTGGATGATTTGCTGGTGTCGCAACCGGACAGCGGCGAGGAGGCGTTGACGATTTGCGAAACGCTGGCGAAATCCAATGCGCTGGATGTGATCGTGATTGATTCGGTGGCGGCGTTGGTGCCGAAGGCGGAATTGGAAGGCGAGATGGGCATGGCGACCATGGGCATGCAGGCGCGGCTGATGAGCCAGGCGTTGCGCAAGCTGACGGCGATTTTGAACAAGTCCAAGACCACCTGCGTCTTCACGAACCAATTGCGCGAAAAAGTCGGCGTGATGTTCGGCAACCCGGAAACGACGCCCGGCGGCAAGGCGCTGAAATTTTACGCGAGCGTGCGCATGGACATTCGCCGCAAGGACACGCTGAAAGATGCGGCGGGCAACGCGACCGGCAACCACGTGAAGGTGAAGATCGTGAAGAACAAGGTCGCGCCGCCTTTCGCGGAGGCCGAATTTGACATCATTTACAACCACGGCATTGACAAGGAAGGCAGCATTCTGGACGTGGGAATTGAAAACGGCGCGGTGGAGAAAAAAGGCGCGTGGCTGCAATTCAACGGCGAATTGATCGGCCAGGGCAAGGAAGCGGCGCGCAAGGCGTTGGTGGAAAAACCCGAACTGGCCAAAAAAATCGTAGAGGCGATTTTGGCGAAGCGGAATGGGGCAGTGGCGGCGTAAGTCACTTTTTAATATACAAAAAGACCGGGGTGTGGTGTCTATCTTGTAGAGAAGCGCCTATTCCTACTATGAAGAAACTAATCAGTCTCATTGCTGCCTGCCTGCTGGTGATCGGGGCGTCGGCCGCCGATAATGCACCGGCTCCGGTTCTACAAATGCGCCTGATCGCGGAAAAGCCAGATGCGGATTCGGAGCAGATGTCTCTTGTAACAACCATTTCGGGAAAACCCGACCGAGTTGCGACCAACCACTTCAACATTCAGAAAACCGTGCTGTTGGACCAAACCGCGCTCAAATCCGCTGATGTTGTAACGAACACTTTTGGAAACTCGGTGATCGAGATCACTTTCTCAAAAACCGGCGCGAGCCAGTTCGCAACCGTGACACGTGAGAATATCGGCCGGCAACTCGGAATTATAATCGACGGAACCCTCCGCTCGGCGCCGTTTATCCGAAGCTCGATTGACAGCGGAAAGGCGCAAATCTCCGGAAGTTTCACCAAGGCTGAAGCGCAGGATTTGGCGAGGAAAATCAATGCCTCGATACCAAATAGCCAGTAAGCCGGACAAAGGTTTCCGCGCCCCCCAAGGGCAGGTCAACACCCCATGCTACATCACGGTTACAAACGATTATTTACTTGCGCATTTTGGATTAGAGAGTTAATTAGCTGGTATAGATTTGCTGATATGTCCGTTATCAATCTGCATGAATAAGTTTCAACCGGTGGGGGTTGCTTGAGCCGCCCCTTTCCTTCACGTAATTTTTCTTCCTCCGCTTCATTCGTACGGGTCAACGGGAAAATCCGTGCCCGCGAAGTCCGGGTCATTGGCATCGATGGCAAACAGCTTGGCGTTCTTTCGCTGAGCGATGCGCTCAATCTCGCGCGTGCCAGCGGTGTGGACCTGGTGGAAATTGCGCCCACGGCGACGCCTCCGGTCTGCCGAGTGGTGGACTACGGCAAGTATCGCTACGAACAGGCCAAGAAGGAGAAGGAATCCAAGAAGCATCAACACGCCAGCACGGTCAAGGAAGTGCAGCTCAGCCCGCGCATCGACCCGCACGATCTGGGGGTCAAGACGGACCATGCCATTGATTTTCTGTGCGAAGACATGAAGGTCAAGGTGACGCTGAAATTCCGCGGCCGCGAAATGCAGCACACGGAGTTTGGCTTTCAGGTCATTAAAAAATTCCTGGAAAATATCGCGCCTTTTGGCCACCCGGATTTCCAGCCGAAACTCATCGGCAAAGGCATCAACGTGATGATCAGCCCCCTGCCCCGCAATAAGCGGGCGAAAAACCCGCGCCAGGTGGAGGGCGGCGACGCGGCGGAATCTTCGGACGAAGATACTGCTGCTCACGAGCCGAAAAATGATCAACCGGACACGGTGCAAATCGAGCGCAAATCCAAGCGCGAGTCGGGACAGCCGGAAGACAAAAAATCCGGTAACTTCACGAACAACCCGTTCGCGCAGATTGAGACGAAGTAGCCGCCGAGCCGCCTGAAAGGCGAAACTCCAAATCGTGTCGGCGTCAATTCCGCGACGTTGCGCCACAACAGTTAAGCTCTTCGACCGCGGACTTTTCCGCTAGTTGGGCTGGGGAGCGCGCCCGCCTCGGGCGCAGTGAACCGCGCCCTCGCGGCTCACTTTGAGTTGTGAAATCATCCCACGGTTCAGTGCCTTCCCACGCCGCACGTGTTCGGCGCGAGGCGCGCCGAACAGCGCCCGAGGCGGGCGCGCTCCCCAAAAATTCAAATATATGGATCGGCTAAGATTACGGCCCTTCGACCGCCACGCGATAGAACATTCCTGCAACACCGTTTAAATTGCGCTGGTCGGTGAACGTGACGTTGGCACCCGTGCCGGGGACGCCATCGCGCAAGATTGTCCACGGGCCGTTCAAATCGGTGGCCCACTCGATGCGATAGGTCCGACCGACGACGGTGTTGAAGACAATTTGCGGCGGAATCTGCGCCGGCGCGAGTTGGACACCGAAAGTGGAATTGATATCCAGCGGATTCAGCCCTGCTAGGTAATCCTGCCAGACCGCCAAACCATTTCCGTTCGGGTCCAGCAGTTCCGCGACGTCAAAATTATTCGTGAATCCATACGACATCAGCCACGGGATGGGCGTGCCATGCGGCGGCGGCAGAGGATAGACGGTGGTGAAATTGACGCCGTTCGTCAGAAGGAGGCCGTAGAAATTGGTCCCGGCGGTGTTGGTGTAAATGGTGTTGTCCACGGCAAACAGGCTGAAGGCATTGCTGGCCGTGATGGGATCGCTGAAAGAAAACGTCAGCAACTTGCCAAAGGTCGCGAAGGGAATGCTGTCAGCCAGATTGGATGGATCGGCACAACTCAAGAGCGCCCATTTGCCGCCTGCGCCGTCATTGGTTTGCGTCAAACTCCATCCGTCCAGCAAGCCGGACGAGTTGGTGGTGTTCAGGCTCAGCGACACGGGCCAGTTGGCGCGATAATGCACGCGCATCTGCCGGATATAACGCGGCACGTAAGTGGCGCGCAACGTAATGGCCGCGGGATGCACGTCGGCATCCGATACCAGACGCACGAAACCGCCCAGGACGTTGCCCGCGTTGGTGGACGGCGTGAAGGGCGGAATGATGTAGTTCGTCGTGTAAAGAAAAGTCATGTTTGTGTTAATGACTCCGTTATTGGTCATGTAGGTAAAGTTCGTGCCGCTGACGACCCCGGGCGGAGGCGGAGGCGTGAGGGCGGTCAATCCCTGGTAACTGATCTGGAATAACGGCAGAAAGGGAGTCGCCGAGCGTTTCAGTGTCGCCCAGCGCAAAACATATTGGCTGCCGAGATCCTTCCCGATCTGGGCAAAGCTCAGAGCCAATGCCGATATATCTGTCCCCGCATTGTAAAATCGTCCGAGAGTGGAAGATGAAATATTCTGCAGCACGGCCGGATCCAATTCTGTGCCGAAACCGACGGTGTAAATCTGCACAGCGCCGTTGGTCGCCGCGGCAATCACGTTGTCAACGGTGTTCGTGCTGGAATCATCCTGCCCGTCGGACATGAACGCGATATAGTGGGTTTCGTCCGCGTTGGTCGGCCCCAAGGCGGCGATGGCATAGCCTAATGCGTCCCACGCGCGCGAGGCTGCGGGGAAGCCTTGAACGTAATTGGTCCAAATCCCACCAATCGCGCTGGTCAAAAGGGTTTTGTCAGTCGTCAACCCAATCACCTGCTGCGGGTCTTCGTCGTCACGATGAAACTCATAGACGCCGATTTGCGAATCCGGCGGTTGTTGATTGACGAAGTCCTGGGCGCTGGCGATTTCAGCCTCCACCGCGTCCGAGATCCCGTTGTGATTGGCGTCGCCATTGGCCAACGAAGCCACGCTGGCCGTGAAATCCAGAACCAGGTAGCCCTTGAGCACTTTGGACGCGGCCGGTTGGAGGATCACCCCGGTTTCCGACGGACTGACCGGCACATTGTCTTCAAATGCAGTCACCGTCATCAACGACGGCGAGGCCACTACCGCGTGGCTCGTCAGCGGGTCATCGCTGTCGCGCAGCGAGAATGTGAATTCGAGCAAATAGGGCGAGTAGTAGTTCGGCATTATATTGGTGATCGACAAGCCGCTGACCACCAGGTTGTTGAGATTCAATTGCAGCGTGGCAGTTCCCACTCCCCACGCGTTCGCCGCAAACAACTGCACACTATAGTGTCCCGCGTAAAGCGGCGTGCCGGTAATGCCGCCGGTGTTGGTATTGACCGTGAGGCCAACCGGCAGGTTTTGCGCCCAAAATGAGGTCGGCGAATTGTTTGCTTTGATGGTGTAACTGAAACTTCCCTCTTCCATGCCTGCGGCAGTGAGCGAACTGGTAATCGCCGGCGCGCCGTTCGTCACATTCAAGGTCAGCGTTTGACTGTCCGAACCAAATGCGTTGACCGCGCCGATTGTCACCGCAAACGATCCGTTGACCAATGGCAGCCCGGAAATAACGCCGTTGGACGTATTCACCGTCAATCCATTCGGCAATGGTCCGGCGCTGAAGGTTGCCGGATTGTTCGTGGCCCTGATCGTATAGCTAAACGATTGGCCTTGTTTTCCAGTTTTAGTGAGCGCACTGGTGATAATCGGCGCGCCGGGAGCAAGAGTTAATGTCAACGTGTTGCTGGCGGCACCAAAGGTATTGGTCGTGCTAATAGTGATTGGGAACGAACCGTTGACCAAGGGGATTCCTGAGATGATGCCGCTGGCGTTGTCCACGCTCAAACCGGTGGGCAACGGTCCGGCATCGAACCAGGCCGGATCATTGCTCGCCATAATCGAGTAACTGAACGCGTAGCCTTGTTTGCCGGAGGCGGTCGTCGCGCTGGTGATGACAGGAATATCGTCGGCCAGCGTGAGAGCCAGAGCTCCGGTCGTCGTCTGCGCGGCGTTCGTCGCGTAGAGCGCAATGTTGAAAAGCCCCGCGACGGTCGGGATGCCGGAAATCGTCCCGTTCGTAAAATTCACGTTCAAGCCATCCGGCAATCCGTCCGCGCCAAACGTAATGACCGGCGTGCCGGTCGCGGTAATCGCATAATTAAAGGAATGACCTTGCTTGCCGGCGGTGTTGGTCGCGCTGGTGATGACCGGCACAATGTACGCCATGTTCAAGGTCGCCACCTGGCTGGTAACCGAACCGTACGCATTGGCCACGACAACGTCATAACCGCCCCCGTCGGACAGCGACAAATTTTGAATTGCAAGCGTGGCTCCCTGGCTCCCGGTGATGCGGCTGTCGTCCGAGAGGTTTGTACCGTTCTGCCGCCATTGAAATGAGAGTAGCGGCAGACCCGCCGCCGTCACGCTGAAAATCACGTT
Organism: Verrucomicrobiia bacterium; assembly: GCA_036488095.1. Classification (GTDB taxonomy): domain Bacteria; phylum Verrucomicrobiota; class Verrucomicrobiia; order Limisphaerales; family DASXHY01; genus DASXHY01. Next base: position 10,417 of record DASXHY010000319.1, read on the forward strand.
GCTCCCCGGATCCCTGGTCCCGCCGACTGGCTGGGTGAGAACAACCGGGTGAACATCAACAGTGAGAATCACCGGCGAACTGGATAATGTTTGCGTGTTGACACCGGATCGGTAGGTGATGCTGGCATAATAGTACCCGGTATTGGTGACTTGAACGTTGTTCAAAACCAGAGCCGCCGTCTGGCCAACCAACGTAAAAGGTCCCTGGCTGTTGGGGGACGTGAACCACTGATAACCCGTGATCGTTTCTCCCGCCGTGGTGACCACGATGGCGCCGAAGGCGACATTCTCGCCCACAGCCACCGTTTCAGTACCGGGCTGGATGGTAACCGACACGTTGGCGTCGGCGCGTATAATTTGGAGGAAAACGATTAAAAAAAAGGCCAACCGGAGGGGGGTGCAGATTCTTTGCGTCATAAGGAGTGCCGTTTGACTCTGAGCAACGCCTGTGGATTTTCAAGGTTAAAATATAATATTTTCCAACTTCTTTTTGCTAATGCTGTTGGAGCGTTTGCAACTGTTTCGGTCCAAAACCGTGTTTCATGGAATTCGATCTCTCAGTCACGTTCCACACCAGTTGTGGGCAGTGATTAAAGTCGTCAAAAGCCTCGAACACAAACCATTGATTTGATGCGGATTGATTCATTGAGCTTTTGCGAATAAAGTCGTCAAAACTCTCCAAAATCCAACGACCGAAGACCTCAATCATCGAATAAAGTCGTCAAAGAGTAGAAAAAGCACGATTTGCGCTTGGCACCAGGAAGTTCGGGTCGCAGTTTCCAACGCCATGCGATTATGAGTTGTCGTTCGTCAGCGACCTAAGCGAAGGTGAACCGGTATGTTTGCCTTGGTAATGATGCTGAAAATCAGAATTGTGAAAACGGGTGCCGATCGAATAAAAAAACTCCAAACGGTGCGCCCAGCATCAGCCTGACGGCGATTCAACGGAGGTGTGTTGAGGTATTAACCGCCCGAAGGGCTTCGTCTAATCGCTGTTCCTTGGAACCGCGCAGCAGTTTCCACGGGACGGCTTGAGCCGCGAGGGCTTCTTCAAACCACGTATGCATCTCGTGCCGGATGTGTTCCCCGTCGCGAAGGCCGTCCTGCACGAAAGGGATTTCATCGCCAGTCAACAGATACAGATCGCACCGTCCCTTACTAGCAATGGCTTCAACCTCTTGGCTATGCGTTCCCATATAACGGCGATGCCATAGAACGGTGGCGAAAGCGTTCGTGTCGCAGACCAGGATTTTGTTTGCTGCGCGGGCGGCTTGGTCTTCCCGGCGGTTCTGTTCTTCGGCGACGTGAACAAATTCATCGGTTCGCCAGAGCGAGACATTTTTTTCCAGTTTAACCGCCGAATATTCACGCCCGTATTCCTCAACCCAAACGGTGTCGAGTTTCTCCGCCAGGGATTGGGCGAGCGTCGTAGTGCCGGTGGATTCCGCGCCCAACACGCAGACTCGCCTGGCATACCAGCCGCGAACCGGAGGTTCGAGGTAATCCCAATTCGCCAACGGATCTTTGCGAATCGCGGTGGCGGAAATACTGACACGCGTGCGCTGGCGATCCACCGATATGTGCCGGGAACCCATCAGGGCCGCATAGCGTTCTCCGTAATCTTCCGAAGTGAAAACCACATCCGGGGCTCGGCCCAGCCAGCGGATGGTATTTTCCGCCCAAACCCGGGAATCGTTCTCGTCATAACGATCGTCAATGACCAGGACTTCGGCTGCGGGATGAATTTCCTGCAGCCATTCGCGCCGCAGAGAGCCTGGAATGAGATCCGTCGGTTTGGCGCAGACGATCACGACGGTGTGTTGCGATTGTTGCGTGGCCATGTCGATCAGCAATTTATGGCCCCGATGGGGCGGGTGGAATTTTCCAATGACCAGGCCAAGACCGTAATTCATTCAGGGCCCACATCTTTCTTGAAACTGCGCGACCATTCCTTGACCCCAACCAGGCACAAGGCGAGGAATACAAAATAGAGAATAGCCGTGAGTGGAAGTTTGCGGCTGAAATAGAGGGGGATATAGATGACATCGGCCGCGATCCAAAGCCACCAGTTTTCAAAACGTTTTCGGCACAGGAGATATTGCGCGGCCAGGCTCAAGACGGTGGTCAGCGCATCCCAAAGCGGAGCGGCGTCATGCACTGCGATCAAAACGTGGCGCATGCCCCAGGTGCAGAGCGGAATGGTCACCGCGAGCGCAATCCAATCGCCTCGGGTTGCTCGACTGATCTTCAACACCTGGCGATTTTTCCCGCCAAAAATCCAATTCCACCAGCCATAGACGCCCAGGCCAAGGTAAACAATCTGCAGGCTCATATCGGCATACAGGCGGCCACGCAGGAAAAGCACAAAAAAGACGATGTTGTTGGCCAACCCGATGGGCCAGTTCCACAGGTGTTCTCGCACCACCAGCCATACACAAATCCCACCCGTAACAAATCCCCACGCCTCCTCCACATCGATGGTCCACCAATTTCGGTACGAAGCGGCGAGCAGCAGGACCGAGACGATCAGCATAACTCCTATTTCGATCGGCTTCAACCCGAACCAAACTGTTCCCGAACACGAGGGCGTTGTTTGCCTGGACGGCGCCGCAACGGAAGGGTCCTCGGCTAAATTTTCAGCCGAGTGCGACTTCGCAACCTCCCCACCTTGACTCACAGTTGACCCTCCGGAAGATCGGAAGTGTATTGAATCACCTTGCCGGCGAATGACGCGGAAGCTTCAATTTTCAATCGCACCCCTGCGCCAAAAACTTCCAGGAGCGCCTGGCGAATCTGAGGTTCGTCATGATCCGCGCCGCTGAATCGGAAAAGGATTTGGTCGTCGTGACTTTGGTGGAGAGTGAATTGAGCGAGGGCAAAGCGCCGGAGCGCGTGCGTCACTTCAATATTATTCAGCCACCCGCCGGTGACAGTTCGGAATCGAATGGCCGGGCGGCCTTCCAATCCGATCAAGACCGGTTCCGTGCCGTTAAATTGCAACGCGGCGAAATCTCCCGTCCGGTAGCGCAGCAGAGGAAGATAGGAATTAAATCCGCCCGTAAGAACAACCTCCCCGCGTTCGCCAATTGGGACCGGACGTTCGTGTTCATCGAGAATCTCAACATGGAGCCGGTGCTGCAGGAGAACGTGACCGCCAACGCGGGCGTCACTGACCGCGACCGGGCCTGCCTCGTTCATTGAGTAAAGGTCGAGGACGGGGCAACCGAAGCGTTCTTCCAACCTCTGCCGCATTGCCGGCAATAGCGTCATTGAGGTGGAAAGCAAGGCTCGCGGCTTCGTTTGCAACGACAGGGTGGCAAGTTCGGCGAAGGCGATCGGATCGCCCGTATAGATTTCGGGCGCCAGCGCATTGAGATATTTCGCACGATCATCCGGAGTGCGCCAGTCGAGCGGATGAAGATTAATTTTGGCGAGCCCGGACTCACCCATCGTGGGCGTGACAGAAACGTAGGTGAAACATTTTTGCTGGAAGCCAACCAGCACGACCCCCACTTGTCCGCGGCCATGGCGCAATTCAATGCCAAAGCGACGCAAAGCCCGCTTGTGAAAAGCGAGATAACTTGCGGCCACCACCGGATGCGACGCCAGCAGCAGCGGATGTCCGGTCGTGCCACTGGTTCGGAAATTGATAAGCCGTCCGAGCGGTAACGAATCGGGAACGAACTGTGCAATATCACGGCCAAGCTCCGCGCGTGACACGGTAGGCAAATCATGAAAATCCGCCGGCGCGGAACCATAGCGGCGATAGAAAGGCACGTCGGTCAAACAGCGCTCCACGAAATCGCCGAGCCATGCGGGCAGTTCTCCGGCGCGCCAGCCAACTTCGGCTGACTGCGTTTCGCGCTCGAATTCCAGGACGCGCGTAACGTCTGCGGCGGTGAGGCGGTTCCCGCTTAGTTCGCGAAAGAGCGGCGCGTGCGGGTGCTCGCGCAGAAATTCGAGCATCTGCCGTCCCGCTTCGGTCAGCGTTGGATAGCGATCGGCGTCGGTGATAATTTCAGCGTTCATTCGCGGGTCCACTTGTCAGCGGATTCGTGCGCGGCTTTCCGGACCAATTCTTCGCGGATTTGGCGGGCCCGCTGTTCGGCAGCTTGCGCCGCCTTCATTACCCGGGCGCGCTCCGTGGAATTCAATGTGGTCAATCGATCCTGCGCTTGCGCCAGCGTTTCGCCGGCGGGCCGGTAGCCGAGCCGGGCCAACACAAGTCGGGCCAGTTCTTCGCGGCGGTCCGCGTCGTCGATGAATTTTCGCGAACTGATTTGCGCGGCAAGTTCCTCCGCTTCCACTTCGAGCAACTGCAAAACTGTGGCCGGCTCGAGTTTCGTTTGCCGGAACCATTGGTCGGAAAGCAGCCAGGACAGC
>DASXHY010000373.1:0-4491 GCA_036488095.1 Verrucomicrobiia bacterium
CCATCGCATCGGGCTTCCAAGGCCAGCGCCAGTGGACGGATTACCATCCCAACGGCGATTTTCTGGAAGCAATTCTCAGCACCTCGTTCGATTGGAACGGCATCCGTGCGCCTTACATCGTCGCCACGGAAAACGACTGCCTCAACGGTGCTTCGATGTTGTTCGGGCACCTGCTCACCAACACCGCGCAGATATTTGCCGATGTCCGGACATATTGGAGCCCGGATTCCGTGCGGCGCGTTTCCGGCCATACGCTCACCGGCCATGCCGCCGATGGCATCCTGCACCTCATCAATTCCGGTCCGGCCACACTTGATGGCACCGGCCGGCAATCGATCGAGGGCAAGCCCGCGATGAAACCCTTCTGGGAAATCAGCGAGAGCGAAGCCGAGAAATGCCTCAAGGCGACCTCGTGGCCCTCGGCGATTTATGAATACTTCCGCGGCGGCGGTTTCTCCTCGAATTATTTGTCGCGCGGCGGAATGCCGATGACGATGTGCCGCATCAGCCTGGTCAAAGGCCTCGGGCCTGCGCTGCAAATTGCCGAAGGCTATTCCGCAGATCTTCCGCCAAAGGTCCACAAAACCCTCGATGAGCGCACCAATCCGAGTTGGCCAACAACGTGGTTCGCGCCCACCGTCACCGGCAAAGGCGCCTTCCGCGACGTATACACCGTGATGAATAACTGGAGCGCCAACCACGGCTCCATCAGTTATGGCCACGTCGGTGCGGACCTGATTTCGCTGGCGTCGCTGCTGCGGATTCCCGTCGCGATGCACAACGTCGCCGAGGAAAAAATCTTCCGTCCGAGCACGTGGAGTTTGTTCGGCGCGCTCGAACAGCAGGGCGCGGATTATCGTGCCTGCCAAAACTTCGGCCCGCTTTACGGCTGAGCGGTCTTGTAGCGCAGGCTGGCAGCCTGCCGTTTCGCCGACTGCCAGTCGGCGAGGCATAACCGTTGCAACGACGAAATTATACCGATGAAGTCAAAAATCATCCTTGCCATAGTTTTGACGTCACTCGGAACTTTGCTGGGCGGTTGCGCCTCTGGCCGCCATCCCAACGAACGAACCATCGCCAACACAACCGCCCAAATCGCCGAAATTCACATGGTCGACGCTCGTAACGGATGGGCGTGGTCCAGTGGACTCGCTGGACAACGTCCGCTGCTGCACACGACCGACGGAGGAACAACGTGGCGCGACGTTACACCGCGGGGATTTCCACACACTGAGGAAGGGGCATGTTTTCGCGATCCGCGAACCGCCTGGGTTCCTATCTACGACACCAGAAATACCGGTGACGGACTTTTGCGCACAACCGATGGTGGCAAAACGTGGTCACTTTTGAACCGCACCAACTCTCCCATCTTCAATGAGGCGTCGAGCTGTCATTTCTTCAGTTCCAATTACGGCGTCGGAAGCACGGCAGACGGAGGGCTTGGAAGCGCTTACTACACTTTTTTTGAAACGCACGACAGCGGAAGAACCTGGCAAACGATTCCGCTGACTCCTCCGGTTCGAGAATCGGTTGAACAATCCAATACGGTTCATTTGTCCAATATTGGCGGCGATCGAATCGCCTTTTTTCCGCCCTCAACAACCATCATTGCTCATGGTGATACCGCCGATGAACAGCCCAAAGGCAGCGTGCGGCTTTCTGTGACATTCGACCTTGGCAAAACCTGGCGTGATTTGAAGTTACCATTGTCGGGACAATATCACGATTGCTTGTGCGCCCCGTTCGAACCTGTTTTTGTTGATAACAAAAACATCATTCTGCCAGCACGCGTTTTTAAAATGGGTGCCGATGGGTCTTATGCCCCGGGTGTTTTAATCTTCTACACGTCTCGAGATGGGGGCGTCACGTGGGTGGCTAAACCAGGCGCTGTCGTGCGTCAGGATTTAGCGGACCCAAATGCGTTAAGTGTTGTTTCGCCGAAATGCTTTTTCATTTGTAGCGGCACGAAAATCTTTGTCACCCACGATGGCGCCGATACATGGCAAGCCATTAAGGCGAATCTCGCTTTTGGCGGCACTTCTCATCGAGACGTCTTGCAGATGCAGTTCGTGGATCCAGTCCACGGTTGGATCATTGCTTATGAACACGCAGAATCCCCTCGGAACGCTTATTTTTGTTTTTACCGAACTTCTGACGGCGGAAAAACCTGGACCGAGTTGCCATTGAAAATTGTTCGCTGAAGCCGGGACGAAATCGGCAGTCCCGACTTCAGCGTGTGATTCTTGGATATTATTTCGCCTGAATCGATCCTTTGATCTCGAGTTTGATCGTGGATGAGATTTTGTCAGGGGCTGTGGCGGGCACCGTCAAAACCAACCCACCATTCGGGTCCACGCTCATCGGCACTTTCGCGCCGGTCGCGAGTACTTTCGCGGAAACTACTTTGCCTTGCAGCGCGGGAACAACGAGCTTCCCATCAGCCGGCCAGTCGAACACGTGCAGGTAAAGTGTCGCACCGCGTTTGGTGACTTTCTTCGTGCAGCGGCCCCAAGGCAGTTGTTCGGCGAACGGACTTGCCGTGGTGTCATAAATCGCTTCGCCATTGACCTTCATCCACGCGCCGATTTCTTTCAGGCGCTCGACCGATGGCTCGGGAATGATTCCTTGGCTCGTAGGGCCCACATTCAGCAAATAATTTCCGCCCTTGCTCGCGATATCAATCAGGTTGTGGAGGAGCGTCTCGGTGCTTTTCCAGTTTTGGTCAAAGCTCTTATAGCCCCACGTGCTGTTCATCGTCATGCACGTCTCCCAATCTTTTCCGGGAATGCCCGTTGCGGGGATTTTCTGCTCCGGCGTTTCGTTGTCGCCGGTGGAATGTTTTGAATCGAGCCGATTGTTCGTGATGAGCGCGGGTTGGAGTTTTAGCAGCGGCAGAAATTTCTCCACTCGTTCCGGCGTCATTTCCACCGGCGTGTCCCACCAAAGGACTGAAATCGGCCCGTAGTTCGAGAGCAACTCCTTCACCTGCGGCACGGCGACTTTGTCGATGTAATCATCCATGCTTCCCTGTTGCGCCGGGTCCCAATGGTTCGCATCATCGATGTTCTTGTCCGCGTTTTTTTTGGCCGCCGCGCCGCCCGGATGATGCCAATCCTGCGCCTGCGAATAATAAACGCCGAACTTCAACCCCGCTTTCCGCGCCGCCGTCGACAATTCCTTGATCGGATCGTGCTTCCACGGTGTCGCGTCGTAAATGTTGTAACCGTCCACGTGCGTGTGGAACATCGCGAAGCCGTCATGGTGTTTGGCGGTGATGACGATGTATTTCATGCCCGCGTCCTTCGCGATTTTCACCCAGGCCTTCGCGTCGAAATTGGTCGGATCAAATTGCTTGGCGTATTCGGCGTATTCAGCGACGGGGATATTGAAGTCGCGCATGATCCATTCGCCAATGTGTTTGGACTGCTCGCCGTGATAAGTCCCGGCGGGAACTGAGTAAACGCCCCAATGAATGAACATCCCGAACCGCGCCTTGCGCCACCATTGCATTCGCTGCTCGTGCGTGATGCCGTATTCCCGCTGCCAGATGGCGGCCGGGTCTTCGCCGTCACCGACGGAAGCAGTCGTGGGCACCGGGCCGGCGGTGCGGCAGGACGCGCCGAAAAGGAGCGCGGCAACTGCGAGACATTGGGGTAATAATTTGAGGTGTATTAACTTCATAGGGGTTTGGGTGTTATTCAATGTGTCGATGAATCACGCGATTTTGGCGGGCAAAACATCGATTTCATTCCCTTCACGACGGATTTCACGGGCGCGAGGTTTCGAGTAAGAGCATTTTCAAAAATACTGTAGCCACTTGGAAGAATGGAAGAGGAGAGCGGTCTTTTTTGGTTTTGGCATCGTTTCGGCTCAGTTACAGGGTTTTTCAAACCTGCTCCTTCGCCGAAGCCTCGCCAAAACCCAAAAAATCCTCGCTCCAAATGGCTACAGTATTTTTTCAAATGCTCTGGCTGCATATTCCCGGAGAAAGCCGTGGCGAATTTTTCGATGGCGGCAAAAAACTTTTTTTACCCCGCAAATTGCAGCAATTTTCAGCAATCATTAGCAAAATCAAGGACTTACGAAAGCGGGTTGAGCATTTCATGTTTTTTTTATTTTTTTAGCCCCGATTTACCCCGATTTAGTCGGTACATTCCCTCGGTGGGATGAATGGGGTGCTTGCGGGATGAAATTTGCGGGAAACGGTTCCGGCGGTCAGCCGGACATCGCCGCGAAGCCAAACTTGCTTTGTCCTTGTTCCCATCTGTCCTTTCTCGCCTCCTTTCGCTGGTTGCTTTATAGCACGCGTGTCAAGTGCGGAAGGGAAGTAGGAAAATTCGATGGAGCGCCGATCTCCGATCCGGCGCGTTTCTGAATGGGTACGGGCCGGGTCGGAGACCGGCGTTCCGGGACAGTGCAAAATGCGGAGGCGAATGGCGAAGTTTTGGTATTCCAGACGACTAAGACGTTGAAATTGGATTGAGAACGGTT
>DASXHY010000420.1:0-4705 GCA_036488095.1 Verrucomicrobiia bacterium
CATCCGGCTTTTTGCCAGTCCTTGAGCGCCCACGGCTTCCAAAACCTCCTTGCGGCTGGCTTCAATAACCCGCTGATAGACGCCGCGCTGTTCCGGCGTCAATTCGGCAAACGAGACCTGCTCGATCCTCGCGGGGAGATCGGCGGCCACGTCTTTTTTTAATCGCCGAAGCAGAAACGGGCGCAACCGGCGCGCCAGCCGTTGTTGCGCGGAGACGTCTTTAGCTTTAGCGATGGGCAATTCGTAACGCTCGCGGAAATCCTTGGCTGTGCCGAGGTAGCCGGGCATGAGAAAGTCAAAAATCGACCACAGGTCCAGCACGGAATTCTCCAACGGAGTGCCGGTGAGCACGAGGCGATGCCGGGACTTTACGGCTTTGACGGCCTGGGCGTTTTGGGTTTGTCGATTTTTGATGTGCTGCGCCTCATCGAGAACCACAGTGTCGAATTCAAACTCGCGATAACGCTCCGCATCGCGGCGGGCCAGCGCATAACTCGTAATGACAATATCGTTCTGCATTATTTGAGCAAACGCCGCGTGACGTTCCGGGCCCTGCAGCGCCAGCACCTTCAGCTCGGGTGTGAACTTCCGCGCTTCCGCCAGCCAGTTGAAAACCAGGCTGGTGGGACACACGATCAGCATGGGTGCCGCGTCCGATTGCTTTTCCCGAACAAAGCGAAGGAACGCCAGCGTTTGCAGTGTTTTGCCAAGGCCCATTTCATCGGCGAGGATGCCGCCGAATCCATTCTCGCGCAGGAATTGGAGCCACGCCACGCCCCGCTTTTGATAGGGCCGCAGCACGGATTCCAGATTTCCCAGCGGCGGACATTCGAGTTTGGCTTCGCCGCTCTGCCGGGCCGCGCGGTCGCGCCATGCTGCCGGGGCCTGCACCTTCCAGTCGGTGTGCTGGCGCAAGGTGGCTTCGAGAAAACCCGCCTGGGTATTGCTCATGCGATAGCCTTGCGCGTGCTGTTGCGGCGCGCAATCCAGCAGCACCTCCTGCAATTCCTCCACCGCGCCAGTGTCGATCACCACCGTTTTGCCGCTCCTGGATCGCGTATGGCTTTGGCCGGATAAAATCAGCCGCTGAATTTCCGCCGCGGAAAAAGTTTCGCCGCTGCCCGTCGCAAACACGACGCCGAGATCAAACCATTGCACGCCCGAGGGCGTAACTTGGAACTGCGGCTCGACGCGCTCGATATTCCGCAGCGTGCGGTTCTCGAGCTGCTCGTCCAGCGTGACGGTCCATTCGCGTTGGAGCTTCGGAAATTCGCGCGCGAGAAAATTCAACACCGCATTCTGCCCGAGCAGTTGCAGCTTGCCCGAACTGTCGGGCGCGGAGAATCCGTGGCGTTGCAATCGCGCAAGGGCTGCGCGCTCGGCACTGACGTCACGAGTGGAATAACGCGTGGGCACTTCCGGGTCGGGCAGCCACACGGCCTCGTCCGCGTCCGTGACGCCGAGCGTCATGATGCGCGAACCGTAAGCGCATTGCACGCGCGCGGCCAATTGCGCGAGACCTCCATTCAGTTCGAGTAGGAAACGCGGGGCCTGCGGTTTAAGCGTAAAATCGTCGAGCTTGAAGTTTGCTTCCACCGCGCTGGAAGATTGCAATTGCGGCCATTGGCTGAGAAACGCCGGCACCTCCATTCGCGGCACGCGCACGGGACCGCGAAAGATGTCTTTTAACGACGGCGGCAACGCGAGTGGTTGCAGGGTCGAGTTTCGCCAGCCCCAATCGCCCACCATCACGAGCGCGCCCGGCTTATCCTTCAATGCGACGGTGATCTCTCCATTGGTTTCCAACGTGGCGTGCAAGGGCAACGCGAATGCTTTGTCGGTGACTGTGACTTCGCACGATTTGCCGAGCGTAATTTTGGGATGCCCGGCCAACACTGGAAGCAGTGAGGCAAAATCTTTGGTCTCGAGTTGGAGTACTGCGGGAGTTTCGCCGTCCGTCCATTTTTCCATCGCGTCGAGAATCGCATTGTCTTGCGCGGAAAATGCGAACGGACGGCCTTTCGGCAAGGCATTGAGCGGACAACGTCCCCCACCCCATCTGGCTTCGACCACGAGCATCACCCGGCCACGGGCGGCCGCCTGGTCAAAATTTGGTGGAAGGATGAAAAATAGTTCGGCCGGTTCCCCTTCGGGGGCGCGCAATAGCGACGGAGTTTTTTTGGCGGCAATCTTCGCTCCTGCTGCGGCTGCCGCGGTGGCGGCGGCTTCTTTTTTTTGAGCGTTCAGCCAATGCAAACCGACTGCCACGCCGTGCGCACAAATTTTCCCCCACTCGCGCGCTTCGCGACAGGTGCAGAGATTATCGATGTCGCTGCCACTTTTGATTACCATGGAAGCGCGAATCGAAATGTCGCCGGATTGCACAACGCCGCGCAGCAGCGGAGGCGCCCAATACGAACTAACCACCTGGCCTTGAGCGAGTGAAGCCCGGGCGAATTTCATCACGTCCCAGCCCGCGGCGTCGCTCAAAAGTTTCTCGGTCAGCTCAATCGGCATCACCCAAATATAATGCACGCGAGACCCGATGAGAACTCAGAATGGCGCCGCTGGATCGGTTGGGTGCATATCAATTTTTGGACACCGCGATATGGCGGGGTCATAGCTGCGGAGCAGCGTCAGATGATAGCCCACGGCGTGAGCCGTGGGAGCCGTGCGCGGGAATTCGCAAGCCTCGGAGAGGCGCAAGAAAGATATCTTCCCGTATTCTTTCGCCGCTCCGCGGCTCCTTTGCAGTATTTATCCAATTATTCCCACGGCTCACGCCATGGGCTACCTTCTGTCGCCGCTCCGCGGCTGAAAAGACTGCTCAATTTTTGATATGCACCCGGATCGTTTCGTTGCTTTGATCTTTCTTCTCAGCCGCTCGCGGGAACGGTAGTGTTAATTGTGGCAGCGACACTTTACGAATTGATTCCGCGCGACGAGAAAATCGGCAACGATATCCTGCTCGACCGTTTTCTTGATTACGCAGCCGGCCACCGGCTTCAACTTTATCCCGCGCAGGAAGCCGCCATTCTCGAATTGTTCGAGGAGAAGAACGTCATCCTGAATACTCCGACGGGCTCCGGCAAATCGCTCGCGGCCACCGCACTGCATTTTCAAGCCATCGCCAAAGGCAAGCGCTCGGTTTGTACATGCCCCATCAAAGCGCTCGTGAATGAAAAATTCATGGCGCTCTGCCGCGAGTTTGGTCCGGACAATGTGGGACTCAGCACCGGTGACGCCTCGGTCAACCGCGATGCGCCCATCCTCTGTTGCACGGCGGAAATTCTCGCGAACATCGCTTTGCGCGAAGGCGCGGCGGCCAATGTGCAGGACGTCGTGATGGATGAATTTCATTATTACGCCGACCGCGAGCGCGGCGTCGCCTGGCAGGTTCCGTTGCTCACGTTGCCACAGGCGCGCTTTCTTTTGATGTCCGCCACGCTCGGTGACACGACGTTTTTTGAGGAGGAACTCACGCGTTTAACCGGTCGGCCGACGGTTGCCGTGACTTCCACGGACCGGCCCGTGCCCTTGGAACACGCTTTCTCAGAATTGCCTCTCGCCAAAACGCTCGAAAGTCTCGTCGCCGACGGAAAAGCGCCCGTGTATGTCGTCCATTTCACGCAACTGGAGGCGGCCCAAAGCGCGCAGGATTTCACCAGCATCAACGTTTGCAGCCGTGACGAAAAAGCTGCCATCGCCAACACGCTCGAAGGATTCAAATTTTCCAGCCCCTACGGCCCGGAAATAAAAAAATGGCTTCGGCACGGCATCGGTTTGCACCACGCCGGGCTGTTGCCAAAATATCGGGTGCTGATCGAACAATTGGCGCAGAAGGGTTTGCTCAAGGTCATTTGCGGTACGGACACGCTGGGCGTGGGAATTAATGTGCCGATTCGCACGGTCTTGTTCACGCGGCTCTGCAAATACGACGGGCAGAAGACCGTCATCTTGAGCGCGCGGGATTTTCACCAGATTGGCGGACGCGCCGGGCGAAAAGGTTTTGATGACAAGGGATGGGTCGTCGCGCAGGCGCCGGAGCACGTGATTGAAAATCTGAAGCTGGCCGAAAAATCCGCGCGTGACGGCAAGAAAACCGTCAAGCGCCAGCCACCTGAAAAGAACTTCGTCAATTGGGACAAGAATACTTTCCTGCGATTGATCAGTGCGCCGCCGGAACGATTGACTTCGCGTTTCCAGGTCACGCATGGGATGTTGCTGAATGTTTTAAGCCGAAAAGGAGATGGCTGCGCCGCGATGCAGAAGTTAATCCGCGACTGCCACGAAACACCGAAACAAAAAAAGACTCACATCCAGCGCGCATGGCAGTTATTCCGGTCGTTAATCGAGCGCAAGATCGTGGAGTTCATTCCCAGGAACGAGGACGGCAGTTACCTGCGTGTCAACGTCGAACTTCAGGATGATTTTTCGATGGATCAGGCGTTGTCGCTGTATCTGCTGGACACGATTCCCCTGATGGATCCGCAAGCGCCGGATTATGCGCTGGTGTTGCTGACGCTCGTGGAGTCCATTCTCGAAGATCCGGACATCATCCTGCGAAAACAACTCGACAAGGTGAAGGACCGGAAGATGGCGGAGATGAAGATGGCAGGCATCGAGTACGACCAGCGCATGGAAGAATTGGAGAAGCTGGAACACCCGAAACCAAACCGGGAATTTGTTTATTCCTCCTTCAACG
>DASXHY010000500.1:0-5432 GCA_036488095.1 Verrucomicrobiia bacterium
CGCGCGTGGGCCACTGGGTCCCACCACGGACGATTATCCTTCTCCGGCTCTACCCGCACGAGCTTGGCGACCGGTTTGGAATCGCGCGTAATCAAAATTTCATTCTCCAATTCCAAGGCCGCTTCAGCCTCCGGCCAGCGCTGCCGCAAATCGCGAATGGTCATCGTTTTCACAGGCGAAGTATAACATGTTTCACACGAGCGTCAATATGTTCTATTTCCGCCTCCAGCCAAGACGCTTCCGTGGACAAATCTCTATGGCTTTTTCAATTGCGCCGCCGCCCCTTCCACCCACTCATTCCCCGGCCGCGCATACGGCCGGAACATTTCCGTGTAACCTTCGCGGTCGTTGTAGTAGAGCGCGCGATGCAAGCCCAGCGTGGCGGCGTCCGGCGAATCGATCAGGCTCGCCGAGTCGCTCGCGCTCATCTGGAACAGCACGCGCATTTCAAACTCGCTCAGATTTTTGCGGCCCAGAAAACGATTCACGTTGTTGAAACTATCGCACGTGGCGATGACATGAATTCCGTGCGCGGGGCCGTCGCTGATCAAACTCAGCAACACGGCGGAGGGCGAGGCGGCGTCCGTGGAGGAAAAACTGAATTCATCCTCCTGGCGCAGTTTCTTATAATTCTGCAAATCGTGAATCAGCACGAACGTCTCCGGGCCGGCGGCTTGTTCGTCTTCGCCGCGGCGTTTCAATTCCTCGCCGAGGCTGTTCATCGCGTCAGCCACGTCGCCGCCTTTGACGCGGACGATTTCGTGCGGCACGGCCGAGACAATGCGATCGAGAAATTCGCGCTCGGGCGATTCCGGCGCGGTGCTGTCGAGCAACACGAAGCGTGCCGCGCCGCGCGGATATTGCGCAGCCAGCGAAATCAGCGCGATGCCCAGCAGGGACAACGCCGCCTCCGCGTTCTGGCCCACCACTAAAAGATTGTTGCCGCTTTGCTTCTGGAAAACCGCCTCGGTCGGCCCCTTGATGGAATTCGGCGCGCCGAGCCAGAGCCGTCCCTGGACGGGCGCTTTGGCGGGCTTCGCCTGAAGTAATCCGCGCAAGGTGACGTTCTCCGTCACATCCGCAGGAGCGTTGCCTTCGAACACGAACGGCCCCGGAAAACTTTTTCCGCTGTGGTCCGCGCGTTCGCGAATTTCAGCGAGGTAACCATCGCGCACGTTTTCCGGCAGCCACACGGCTTGGAAGGGACTGTTGCCCTCGATCGCGCCCGCAGAGTCGTTGTAGATGCCTTCGCCTGGGCGCGAGAGCAATCGCGGCGCCGGGTTGTCCTGGTCCATGATTAAATACGCGTCGGCTTCGTTGCTTTGGAGCGCGATGCGGATCACCATCTGGCCGAGCGTGGCACGCGCGAGCGTGTAAGCGCCACCGAGGGTTTGCGAACCGAGCAGCACGTGGATGCCGAACGCGCGGCCCTGCCGCACAATGCGGTCGAGCAACACCGCCGCCGACTGCGACACGTGATCTTCCTCCACGAAAAATTCCTGGAATTCGTCAATCATCAGCAGCGAGCGCGGCATCGGCTCGGTGCCGCCCGCGCGTTTGTAACCGGCCACGTCCTGCACACCGAGTTGCCGGAACAAATCGCCGCGCCGCCGCAATTCGGCATCCATGCGCTCGAGCACGCTCAGGCCGAATTGCCGGTCGCTCTCGATGGCCACCACTTTCGCGTGCGGCAAATGGCGGGTGGCGTAACACTTGAACTCGACGCCTTTCTTGAAATCCACGAGGTAAAATTCCACCTGCTCGGGGCTGCACCAGAGCGCGAGGTTCGTGATCATCACGTGGAACAGCGTGGATTTGCCCGAGCCGGTTTTGCCGGCGATAAGCGCGTGCTGGCGCGTGGCTTTTCCGATTTCGAGATATTGCAATTTCGTCGCGCCCGAGCGGCCAATCGGCACGCGCAATTCCTCGCTCGTCTCTTCGCTCCAGATTTCGCCGTCCTTCGGCGCGATTTGCGAGAACGGCACTTCCACGCGGTTGGAGTCCTTGCCTTTCTTGCCCACTTCGCGCAGGAAATGCGTTGCGAATTCCGGCGAGGGCGGAGGGTCGAGCAGCACTTGCGCGCCGGCCACGCGCCAGTTCGCCAGCGCAAAATCATTTTCGCGCCGCACCAGCGTCACGCTGTTTTTGCGCAACTCATCGGGCACGAAATCCTGCGGCAACGCATTGCGCTGGTCCCAATGGATTAGCGTGTAAACGCCGCAGCGCGCGCCGCTCGTGGCAATGTTGCGCAAACGCTTCGCGGCCGTGTCGGTGAAATTCGCCGGGAACGACGCGATGACGAGGATGTGATATTTTTCGGCGATGGTGCCCGCCTGCGCGTTGTATTCCGCGATGGTTTCATACTCGTTGCGCAGATACATCTGGATGACTTTTTCCATGTGCTCGTTCAACTCGGCGAGCTTCTCCTCGAATTGCGCCGATTGCGTCCAGATGCGGCTGTTGATATGGCTCTCCTCGAAATCCGCGAGGTGCATCAGCCCGGCGAAATTCTGGCCCAAACCGACCGGGTCAAAAATCGTGAAGCTCAACTTCCCCGCCGGGTTCGTGGACAGCAGGCGGAAAATGATGTTGTTGATCGCCGCCACTGCTTCGTCATGGCCGGATTTTTGTGTTTCAAAAAGAATCGAGCCTTGCAGCGGATACGTCAGCAATAGCGGGACTGACAACGCCGCCGGCCCCGGCAGCGCGAGCCGCGAATCTTTGGGCGCGACTTCCGCGGCCTTGACGATATCGACATTGAGCGTGCCGAACCTGGCGGCGTTTTTAAATTCCAGCGGCGGTTCCCAATCCTTCCATCGCGGAATCTCCCAGGGCGGAAAAAGTTTCGCCGCGAATTCGTTCGCCTCTCGGATGGAGTTGTAAATCGGTTCAACGATGGCTTTCCACTCAGTCTCCTGCGCGCTCCACAACCCCTGAAACTCGGTTTCCAATCTCGCGATTTTGGCCCGATGGGTTTCCGAAAGCTCTTTTGCCTGCGCCTCGGCTTCTGATTTCAGCCGCGCCATCGTTTGCGCGTGGTCGCGATCCGTTTGGCGCAGTCGCGCCTCGTGAAGCTGCTCGTTTTTCTGAAAAGCGCGATGCGCTTTTTCATCCACCTTCACCGGCCGCGTGCCGCGCAATTCAATCGCTTCCTTCACCGAATGTTTCCAGCGCTGGTTCATGGCCTGGATGGCGTCGGCGGTTTCATTGCGAAGCCGCAGTTGTTCCTGCTGGGCGCGGGTCTTCGCCTTTTCCAAGCACGCATTGACGAGCCAGCGCGATTTGGCGAGGTTCCCGGCTATCTCATTGGCGACAGTGTTGCCTTGTTGCCGGCCGACAAAGTAAGCGATCAACGCGAGCACAAATGCTCCGGCGGAAATCCCGGCGTAAAGCAGCGGAACATTTTTGACGCCCAATTGCGGAAGCACGGGCACAACCGCCGCGAAGCCCAGCAATAACACGGCCCATAACCAAATCGGCAGAAACCGAAAGATCGCCGCGGGAAATAAAGTGCGAAAACGCCCGATGCCATCGCTGATTTTTTTCTCCAGCCGAAGAAGTTCGTCGAGCAATTGATTTTCGTCCGCCGACAAATCCGGCTGCGGCCATTCGCGGTCGGGCGCGAGCAATCTTCGAAATCCTCCGTAGCCGCCAAAGGCTTTCCTGGCCGACGCTTCGAGCTGCGCAATCCGGTCGGAAGCCTCAGTGGTGCGACGATTGAAATCCTCCAGCGCCGCGGCTGCCGCCGCAATTTTTTCATCCCGCACCCGCTCGGCTTCGAGCGATCCGGACTGAACGCTGTATTTGATGTCCGCTTCCTGCTGGCTGATTTGATCCAGCACGTGTTTGCGCAAGCGAATATGCGCCTGGTTCAATTTGGTTTTCCGCTGTTCGAACCGGACCTTTGCCCGCTCCTTTGCCGCTTGAAAATCCGTCTCTTCTTTTGCCACGGTTTCCGCGGCGGCGGTCGTTTGCGTTTCTTTGGCGACGTCGAACGCCTTGGTCTCCACGCCCGAACGCGCCCGAAAATCCGCGTTCAATTTTTCCTCACGCGCGGCGAAATCACGCATCGCATTTTTCAGAGCGTCCAGCAGCGCGAGCATGTCTTTGGCGCCAAATTTGTTACTCACAGTCTTTTTTGACCTTTTTCAAAAGTTCGTCCAATTTTTCCACAACGCTCACCGTTTTGTCCACGCCAACAAAAAGTTCCAGCAGATATTTGCGCTCGAATTCCTGCGCCTTGGCGTCGCGCCAATAATTTTTGGTTTCGTCCCATTTCAACGATAGCTCTTTCGTCAGCCCGACCAATCGCGCTTTGCTGCCGGCCATGCTCATGGATTTTTTCCTTCCGTGTTGTCCGGCGCGGCGCCCTCCGCCGGCGGTTCCTCAATTTTTGCCGGCGCGCCGGTGTCCGCCGTTCCGCCTATCCGGACGTCCGCGTAGGCTTCCAGCGATTGGATGACCTGGCTCAGATAAGCGATCGCGCGCGGCATTTCGCTGGTGACAAAACTTTGGAATTGGTCCACCAGTTTGACCAGCGGTTCGGAGCGATTATCCAGTTCGCGGTCCCATTTTTTCAACAGCGCGATTTTTTTCTGCGCCTCTTCGTATGCTTCCTCCGCGCGATGCACCAATAGTTGTTGCGCGGCGGAGACCTCCTGGAATTTGGACATCGACACGCTGAACAATTCCGCCCGCGCGCGCTCCAATTTTTTGGTGCGCATCTTCATCTCACCCTCCCACAACCGCCGCTGGTCATTTTGCAGCCATTGCTTCGTGCGCAGGACTTCGTTTGCGATTTCCTCCAGGGCCGGCCGCGCCTTGCTCAAATAAATAATCAGCGCCGAGCGAAAAGCCTCGATACCTTCGATGGATGTGACTTGAGCGCGATCGGCCATGTTTTATAAAATCGTCCTCGTTCTTCGTCCTCGATTTCGAGGAGGAGAACGAGGACGAGGACGAAATCGAATCACTTTTGGTTCAAATACTCCTCAATCCGCTGCGCCTTGCGCAACAGATACGGCGTGTGCTCCTTGGAAAGCTCGATGAATTTCTTCAAAGCCTTCATCGCGGTCTTGAATTCATCCGCGAATTTCGAATGCTCCTGGTCCTGCCAGGTATCGCCGAGAGCGGCGAAGCGCGCGTGGAGGAGAGTGAGCCGGTTTTCGAGGTCGGTATTGAATCGCTGCAACTCGTCCGCGAAGCGCCGGACTTTCTCAGGATCCATGATTGCCTGGGCCATGATGTTACCTTTCGTTGATGGTCGCTAAGACAATATCGCCAAGAAATCGCCCTCGCGCTATCAGAAATGTTCTCCCGCGAGTGTTAGGCTCTCGCCTTTTTTAGCTAACAATAGGATACCGGTCACCGAATCCGCATGCTTCGGACGCCTTCGTGGGAAAATTGGCCTGTTATTTGCTCGATTGGACAGT
>DASXHY010000568.1:0-1723 GCA_036488095.1 Verrucomicrobiia bacterium
TGCCCCATTCGCGTTTGCCGTCGCTCGTGGTGATTAACACGCGCGTTTTGGCGGCGGTGCCGGTTGCGCCGTCGATGATGCGCACTTTGTAATCCGTCAGTTTCAACTTTCTCAGTTGCGGGAAAAATTTCGACAACGCCTGCCGTAACGCGCCGTCCAATGCATTCACCGGTCCATCGCCTTCCGCCACGGTGTGAGAGAAATCGTTTTTCACGCTCACTTTAACTGTCGCTTCGCAAATGGAACTCATCCCGTTGCCGCGCATCGAAACGTGGTAACCTTCGACGGTAAACGGTAGTTCGCGATGTTCGAGATGTTTTTGAATGAGCAACGCGAGCGAGGCTTCCGCCGCCTCGAATTCGAAGCCCTGGCTTTCAAGTTCCTTGATGCGCGTCAGGATGGGTTTTAATTCCGGCGTCTCGGCGGTCAATTTGAAGCCCAGTTCTTTCGCCTTGGCGAGCACGTTGCTGCGGCCGGACATATCGCTCACGAGCACGCGGCGCGAATTGCCGATCGTCTCAGGGTTGATGTGTTCGTAACTGTTGGCGAGGCGGCCCACCGCACTGGCGTGCATGCCGCCTTTGTGGGCGAAAGCGGTGACGCCCACCCATGGCTGGCGCGGGTCGGGTTTGAAATTCGCGATCTCATCCACGAAATGCGAGAGCTCCTGCAGCTTGGGCAACGACGCCTTCGGCACGCACGACAGGTTCATCTTCAACGCGAGCGTCGGGATGACGCTGATCAAATTGCAATTGCCGGTGCGTTCGCCGTAACCATTGATGGTGCCTTGCACCTGGGTGGCGCCGGCTTCGATGCCCGCGATGGCATTGGCCACACCAAAACCGCAATCGTTGTGCGTGTGGATGCCGAGGCGCGTGGAAAGTTTGCTCTTGGCCGCAGCGGTCATCCGCGCGATTTCTTTCGGCAGACAGCCGCCGTTGGTATCGCATAGCACGATGCAATCGGCGCCGGCTTTTTCGGCCGCCTGCCAGGTGGCCAGGGCATATTCCGGCTCGTTTTTATAGCCGTCGAAGGAATGTTCGGCGTCATAAAAAACGATTTTCCGGTGGTCTTTGAGAAATTTGATGGTATCCGCGATCATGGCCAGATTTTCATCCGGCGTGACACGAAGCACCTCGGTCACGTGCAGAAGCCACGTTTTGCCAACGATGGTGACGACGGGGGTCTCGGCTTCGAGCAGTTGGCGCATCAACTCGTCTTTTTCGACGGCGATGCCTTTGCGGCGGGTCATGCTGAAGGCAGCGACTTTGGCGTTTTTGAATTTGCGACGCCGGACCTGCTGGAAAAACTCCATGTCCTTCGGATTGGAGCCCGGCCAGCCGCCTTCAATGTATTGCACCCCGAAAGTATCCAGCTTCTCGGCAATGCGCAGTTTGTCTGCCGCCGAGAAATTAATGCCTTCGCCCTGACTACCGTCGCGCAGGGTCGTATCGTAGATTTCGACTTCGGGTTTCATTGTTTCCGCAATTGCGGAAACAAATATCTAAGCGAAAGAAGCCCTACTGGCAAATCACAAAACCGATAGTGGCACGGGCGTCCCGCCCGTGCGTTTCTTTTGTTGAAAAACGCGACCGGAACGCACGGGCGAGACGCCCGTGCCACTATCTACAAGCGCTCAATCGTAGTCGTGATGATAGTAATGGCCCCGATCCCAATATCCATCGTGGTCATGGTCCCAGTCGTGGCCATAACCGTATTCGCG
>DASXHY010000584.1:0-5189 GCA_036488095.1 Verrucomicrobiia bacterium
ATGCTGAAATTGGAGCGTAACGACGCGGCAAATTTTCCTTCACCGTGCTTTCGACACGTACATTTTGGCCTTCGGAAGCGACCGAATCTGAACTTCAGACGTTCGCGTTTTGATCGCATGAACAAGGGGTGTAGCCGTAAAAACTTCGTCCCCTGAGCCCTGAGCGCCACCTCTCCCCGGCCCTCTCCCCCACTTCGTGGCGGAGAGGGAGAAGACACGCGCTGTTCACGATTCGGGCTAGTTTATATCCGTGTTCGCAGCTACAGAATTTGTGGAACCGCTCTAAAAGGCGTTGCGTTGGCGATTGGCTTCGTAGAGGAAGACGGCGGCGGCGGCGGCGACGTTGAGGGAGTCGACGTGGGGCGGCATGGGGATGGCCACGGCTTCATCGCACGCGGCGAGGACGGCGGGGGAAATGCCGTCGCCTTCGCTGCCGAAGACGATGCAGCAATCGCCGCGAAAATCGGTTTGCGATAAAATCTTTTTGTCGGTGTGCGGATGCGCGGCGATGCAGCGGATGCCGCGCGTGCGGAAATCCTTCAGGCACTCGACGAGCGTGAGGTCGGTGGTGTGGGACGTAACATTGGGTTTGCGCCATTGGCCGAGGCGGGCGAGTTCGATGACGGGCAATTGCAGGATGGTGCCCATGGAATTGCGGACGGACCGGCGCAGGAACGGGCTGCTGGAGGTTTCGCCGGCAATGAGCGCGTGCGCGCCGAAGGCGACGCAGTTGCGCACGAGGGCGCCGAGATTTTCGGCGTTGGTGAGGGCATCGACGGCGACGAACAGTTGCGGGTGCGGACTGGAGGCGAGAATTTTCTCCAGGGAAACCGGCGCGGGAATTTTGCCGACGGCGAGCACGCCCTGGAACATGGAAAAGCCGGTGAGGGATTCGAGCAATTTTTTTTGCGCGAGATAAACGGGCACGTCTTCGGGGCGTTTTTCGAGCAGCGCTTGAAATTGCGGCAGCCAGTTTTCGGGAAGCACGACTGATTCGACGGCGAAATCGCTTTCGAGAAGGCGGAGGACGACCTTGGTGCCTTCGGCGACGAAGATGCCCTGGGTTTCGTGGTCGCGGGAGCGGCGGAGGGTGGCGTAGGGCTGGAGTTCGGGGGCGGAGAGCGATTCGATTTTTCTGACGTGGAACATGGGGTCAAATCATCGGAAGAAGGGCGCCGTGCAAAGGCCCCGACTGGGGACTGGAAAGTCCCCAGAACCCGCAGACAGGAATGTCTGCGCTACGTTACGATAACGGAGGCAGTGTTCTAGTTTCATGAAATGTAATGCGGTGGGCGATTTTCGCGCGTCCGAAAGCGGCGGAGGGCCGCCGCAGTCCAAAACCTGGCGGAATGCTTCAAGCCTCTTTGCAGGCAAACGCCAGAACAGCCTTCACCTGCCTCTGCTCGACGCCTGGAAACCATTGAAGAAAATCATTTACGGTCGCGCCGGTTTCCAGATTCTCGAACAAGGCGCGCACCGGAACGCGTGTGTTTTTGAAAACCCACGCGCCGCTCACCTTTCCGGGGTCACGTTCCACCTCGGAACAATTTTTCCAGTCGAGCATGGAAAGATAATACGTGAGAGAAGGTGCAGGAGCAAGGCTACAAGCTCAAAGTGGGGCAGGGGGCATCCTGCGAGGTGAGGGCGAGGGCGACGTGGGTGGCGCCGATTTTTTGGAGGCGTTCGTTGACGACGCGATGAGCCAGTTCGGGGCGGTTGCACTCGCGGCTGAGATGGCCGAGATACAAATTGCGCAACTCGGCGGACATGATTTCGGCCACGCAATCGGCGGCGGCTTCGTTGGAGAGATGACCGTGGCGGCCGAGGATTCGTTGCTTGAGGCTCCAGGGGCGGCGGGTGCATTCCTGCAACATTTTCACGTCGTGATTGGCTTCGAGCACGAGCGCGTTGGCGGTGCTGATGCGGTCGATGACGAGTTAGGTGACGTGGCCGAGGTCGGTGGCGAAGCCGATTTTGGTTCCGTGGGCGCGCAATAAAAAACCAACCGGGTCCTGAGCATCGTGCGGAATGGAAAACGTTTCCACGAGGACATCGTTCAACTCGAAACTGTCGCCGGTTTGGAACAGCCGCCAATCGAGGCGGCCTTTGGTGTCGTTGCCATCGAGGCCGTTGAGGGCGGGAGTTTTCTCCTTGCTCCATTTGGTTTTGAACGACCACAGAGTCGCTTCCTGCGTGGCGCGATTGCAATAGATCGGCAGTTTCAATTTTTCCGCGAGCGCGAGCAGGCCACAGATGTGGTCGCTGTGCTCGTGGGTGATGAGGATGCCGGTGAGATTTTCGGGCGCGCGACCGATGGTGGCGAGGCGCTGGCGGATTTGACGTCCGCTGAATCCCGCGTCCACGAGGATGCGGGCTTCGTCGGTTTCGACGTAGGCGCAGTTGCCGGAGGAACCGCTGCCGAGAATGGTGAGGCGAACAGCCACGGCTGAGATTAGTCGCGCGGGTGGAAAGCGGCAATGGTTTTTCGGAAAAAAACGTTCTGAAAAAACTTTTAACAGAAGGGAACGAAGAAAACGGAGAGGCGAAGGGGAAAAGACTTTTTAACCACGGATGAACACGGATTAACACGGATGAAACAGAAATTATTAATGCAAAGCACAAGGAGTCGGAATCTTGAACAGGAGGGAACAGAGATAACGGAGCGGAGGAAGAATAATTATGGGACTGAGAGGACTTGTGGGACTAAGGGGACAAGGACCGTTCTGGCCGGCGGGACGTTGGCGCTCCTGATTTGTTGGGTAAACACCCTATTTTTACTGCGATATCTGTTGGTATTGTAGCAGAAACTAAACCCATGAATAAAACTTCAGTTCTATTGGTTGACGACCACACCGTGGTGCGCCAAGGCTTGCGAGCGTTGCTTAAATCAGAAGAGGACATCGAGGTCATTGGTGAGGCGGAAAACGGCCGGCTGGCAGTGCAGCTTGCCCGTAAGACGCCGCCCGACGTTGTGGTGATGGATGTGGCGATGCCACTCATGAACGGCCTCGAAGCCACGCGACAAATTCTCAAGACGCTGCCCACGACGCGCGTCCTGGTGCTAACATCTTATAGCGACGATGATTGCGTCCAGCAACTGACCGAGGCGGGTGTTTCGGGCTATTTAATCAAGCAAACGGCGTCGAATGACCTGGTGAAGGCGATTCGCGAGGTCAAGAAGGGGAACGCGTTTTTCAGCCCGACGATTGCCAAACGGTTGCGCGATCAATGCCGCGAGGCGTTTGCGAATGGGCAGCCGGTGAAGAAGAGCATCGAACTGACTTCCCGCGAAGCCGAAGTGCTGCAATTGATTGCGGAAGGTTTTTCAAACAAGCAAATCGCGGCCGAGCTGTGTATCAGCATCAAAACGGTGGAAAAGCATCGTCAGCAGGTGATGAACAAGCTGAATATCCACGATGTGGCCGGTTTGACGCGGTATGCGATCTCCAAAGGGCTGATTGACCGAGGAATCCCCGCCGGGGTGGTGAATTAGCAAAAGGGACGCCAACGTTCCAAATATTTGGTGCGGCGTTGTTTGTGCAGAGCAGCCTAAGCCGTGCCAAGTTTTGGCTTGTGCTTCGCCCGGTTGTAATTATGATGGAGCGCAAGAATGGCACCCGGACTACAACTTTCGCAGCGTTTGACGCAATCGCTGGTGTTGGCTCCCCAACTCCAGCAATCGCTGGCCTTACTCCAGGCGCCGACGCTGGAGTTGAAAGCGTTGGTTGAACAGGAGTTGCAGCAAAATCCTGTTCTTGAGGAAGCTGCGGTGACGGAAACGGACCTGCAAGAGCGTTTGACCAGCGACGGGGAAGCGCCGGCTGAAGTGGCGGATCCCGCTGAGCCGCCGGCGGACTTGAATTTCGATCCTGCCACCGAGAAGCCTGAGGTAAACGACACTCCGGACGAATTTCAAGCGGAGTTCGAAAAGCTCGTCCAACTCGACCAGGAATGGCGCGATCATTTTTCCCAGACGAACGCGCCGATTCGGGCTACCGCGGAAGACGAGGAGCGGCGGCAGTTCATGTTCGATTCCATTGTGGCGGCGACGTCGCTGCAGGAAATGCTGCTGGAGCAGGTGCGCGAATCGCACCTGGCGGAAGAGCAATGGCCAATTGCGGAGATGTTGATCGGCAACATTGACGATTACGGTTATCTCAAGGCGACTTTGGAGGAATTGTCCGCGGCATCGGGTTTGCCCGCTGAAAAAATTTCGACGGTGTTGAGTGTGATCCAGACGTTTGATCCCCCGGGGGTGGGCGCGCGGGATTTGCGCGAATGCCTGATGCTCCAGTTGGAGCGCAGCAAACAGGAGAACACGCTCGAATACCGGATTGTGCGCGATTACATGGAAGCGCTGGGCAAACGGCGCATCCCGGAAATTGCGCGGGGCACGGCGTGCGAGCTGGATGAAGTGCAGGAGGCGCTGGAACGCATCGCGCGACTGGAACCGCGGCCGGGCCGCGCGTTTCTGCCGGACAACGATCAATACGTGCTGCCGGAAGTGTTCGTGCAAAGAGTGGGGGATGATTTCCTGGTCACGAACAACAACGAGCACATTCCGCATTTGCGCATCAGCAACACCTACAAGGACCTGATGGCGCAGGGGGAAAATTCGGCGGAGGTGCGGAATTACATTCGCGAAAAAATTCGCGCCGGAAAATTTTTAATCAAGAGTCTGCACCAGCGGCAGGCGACGATCCTGAACATTGCGAAGGAGATCGTGAAGCGCCAGCATGAGTTCATGGACAAGGGCGTGGCGTTTTTGAAGCCGCTCACGATGGTGCAGGTGGCGGAAGTTGTGGGCGTACACGAGACGACGGTGAGCCGGGCGGTTTCCGGCAAATACATGCAGACGCCGCAGGGAATTTTTGAGATGAAGTATTTCTTCACGGCCGGCATCCAGACCGCGACCGGCGACGGTGTTTCGAACACCAGCGTGAAGGACATGATCGCGGAAATTTTCAAGGGCGAAGATACGACGAAGCCGTTGTCGGACCAGGAAGTGGTCAAGATGCTGAAGGAGAAGGGGATTGTCATTGCGCGTCGGACGGTTGCGAAATATCGGACTGAGTTGAATATTTTGCCTTCGAATCTTCGGAAGGTTTATTGAGCGGAAAATGGAGCGCGGACTTCAGTCCGCGAGTGGCACGGCTTTCCTGAAACACGCGGACTGAAGTCCGCGCTCC
>DASXHY010000036.1:0-6154 GCA_036488095.1 Verrucomicrobiia bacterium
CCGAGCGTGCCGGAATTTCCAGCGTGCCGCCGGTGGGCCTGGCGCCGGGATGTTCCGGCGTGGCCACTACGAGTTTGCCCGGATTGGGCAATTCGATTTTCGCAGTGATGGCTTTGGAGAATTCCATGTTAACGACCACCACGGCGCGCTTGCCGGTCGCCGTCACAAAAACGGAATAACGGGAATTGCCGTCGCTGGTCACGTTGGCGCCGAGTGTGTCGCGGAATGTAGCGTCCCAAAGATAATCCTTATACTTCCGTCGCAAGGCGTCAATTTTTCGGCCGTAAGCCAGCGTCAGCGGATAGTCGGTGAGATAGCCTTTGAAGTTGTACGGCTCGTAACTGATGATATAGCGGCCCATCAAAATCAGGTTGAGCATTTCGCGATCGTCAAAGCCGGTGACGGCCACCATCAACGGAGCTTGCGAGTCAATATAACGATCCACCGGCACCGAGTTGGTGTTGATGCGAAAATAGGAACAAGGAAAATACTGTAGTAGCCAATCTTCCGGACCTTCGCCGGAGAACAGGAAATCGGGATTGACCTTGTCGGCCGCGGCGCGAAGCTGTTTGGCTATCGGAATATCGCCGCCGTAAATGTAGCCCGGCGGAGTGTAGCCGTGACCGGGCGCATAATTGTAAAGCACGTTCGCGTGGTGGCAGACTTCATCCCACAGCCAGCCTTGGGCACCCAGCGCCAGGATTTTCTCAAATTCCTTCGTGGCAACGTCGCGGTAACGTGGATCCTGAAAATCCATTACGGCACGGCGATGGACGCCGATGCCCGCCAATTGCGTCGGCGTAAAATATTGGTATCCTCCCTGTTCGTATCGTTTGCCGTCAGGGTCCTTGCACTCATATTTGTAAAGCTCGTTGGTGTACCACGGCATCGTCAGGTCGGCCCAGTTAAGCTTGGCGAATAAAATCATTTTCACGCCTTTGGCCTGGATTTTGGCGATGACATCGTGCAGTTGCTGCCAGGTGCCGAGACCCGGCTCAATATCCTGCGCCGGGTCGCCACCATCCTGTCCCCAATGGTTCCAGCCGACGAGTTGGATGGCGCTGACTCCGTTGTTCGCGCATTGCTCGCCGTAGGCCAGCAGATTCGTGTAAGGCACGCGGAAATCCTGCTCCGGCGAATCGATCTGCAATTGCTGCCAGGAATTCACGTCCGCAATCCACGCCGGAATATGGGGCTGTTTGAACCACGTCGCGCGCCATGCTTTATAAACATCAACGCCCGCATGCCAGTCTCCGTCGTAAAAACGCATGACAACCGGCGCGAGTTTCGTGGTGGAATTGGGCTGCACATAGGCAACATGGGTGGTGTGGAATTCCAGATGAGCCGGATTCTTGCCTGACTTGGCTGAACCGCCCGGTTCGAAAGCAAAATTCAACAAATAGGGCTGCGTAGGGTTATGCATTTCCACATAGAAACCCTCCCGCGGTGATTGAATCAGGCAAAAAAAGCTTTGCCGGGACATGACAGTGACGCGTCGTGGAATTTCGTCGGATGGCAGATTTCCGTACCACATGTGCTTGACCGTCAGCGGCGCGCCGTCCGGCGTTTGATTCAAATCGCCGAGGCAAGGATAGTCAACGGATTCCACCATCAATTGGGAATTGTTTTCAACCGTCGCGGCAAAGGTCAGCGTGCCGTTGGTCAAGGTAACGGCCGAGGTTAGCGTTATGGGGAGTGTTTCGCCGCGTTCGCTGACTAAATCTTTCCATCGAAAATGGATTTCATTGTTGGAAGTTTTTGAAACTTCAACGGCGCGCTGCTTCTGCCCGCGAACTGAATTCGTGCTCTGCCCGGGCAGCCACACACTCAGTTGAAAAGAAACGCCGAGTTCCGGCCGCCGTTCGATGGCCCAATGAGTGGTTTTGTTTTCCAACCGCGTCAACGTGCCTGAATCACTGTCAAACGCGACCAGTAGCTGATCATCCTGCAGGACGACTTCGCCGGCATGGGCGGACAGCGGCGGCAAAATTGCAGCGAGATAAATTGAAACTGCGGCAAGCATCCGCATTGGAAAATGAAAAGGCAGCTTCATGGAAATTATTTGGAAGGTTGATTCGCAAGCGTTGAGCGCCATTGCTTGTAAAGCTCCGCGCCGGCGTGCCAATCGCCCTGGTAACAGCGCAGGACGATTGGCGCCAGCGTGGTGGTGGAATGCGGCGGAGCGAAAACGAAATGACACGCGCGAAATTCCAAGTGCACCGGCTTGCCGCCGATCTCGTCCTCTTGTGGCACCAGTTGAGTAATGGACGAAACCACGCCTGGATGTTGTTCAAAGATGTATTGCAAACGGTAAGGTTGCCCGGCGGCGTCCACTTGCACATAGAGTCCTTCGTTTGGCGCTTGAATCAAACAAAAAGGACTTTGGTCGGATTCCAGGTTCTTGGTCGGCCAAAAAACGCCCCAATAACCCTTGGCGTTCGCGAAGTGCGGATAGATTTCTTCGGAAATAAGGTCACCCGGATTGCCGCGACGCATCGTTCGCGCCACCATATTTGTTGTGCTGCGCGAAGGTGGATTGAAATCGCCGAAGTAAGGATAATCAATCGTTTCCACGGTCAGTGGCGAGTTATTCGCCAGCGTTGCGGCAAACCTGAGCACGCCATTGGTCAGCGTGACGTCAGCGGTCAATGCCAGCGGTATCACGCCGTCACTTTCACTGGCCAGGTTTTCCCATTTGAGATGGATTTGTTGGGGGGAAAGTTTTTTGACTTCCACCGCCCGTTGCTTCTGGCCGAGAACCGGATTCCAGCGGCGGTCCGGGAGTGGCGCGAACAGACGGAAGGAAATGCCCAAATTCGGCCGGCGCTCGATGGTCCAGTGCTCGATCTTGTCCTCCATTCGCGTCAGCGCGCCGGAATGGCTGTCGAACGCAACCAATAAACTGTTGTCCTCCAAAGTTACTTCGCGGGCCAGGGCAGGCTGTGCAGTCAGGCCAATAAAACTCAAGGCACCTAAAACCAGCCATAGGGCAAAAATATTTGTTCTTCCCCGAAGCACCCGCGATTCAACAACCGTTCGTTGGGGCGGTGGAGCATCTATGGTACGCAAAAACTTCATAAATCGTAGAGGCTTTAGATTGCCCGCCGGCGAAAGGACCGTCATTGAGAGTTTGCGTTTATTTATTACAGTTTTGCGTCAAACCACAAAAACTGCTCGCGCCAACTGAGCAGTTTAACATGCGACGTGCCAAGGATGGGCGCTTTTCACTCGATTTGAATGGTCGAGGATACGAATGAATGAGCATGGCGGAAAGAGCGCTCTTAAGGATTTGCGTTTAGCGCCTACCGTCGGCCACATTGGACGTAAAGGCCGTCGCCATCACTCCTTTTTTAACAACGGCGCCAGCGGCGAGACCGGACGGCTTTCGGATGAAACGCCCCATCTGTAATTTGGAGCCGAACCCATTTCAAATTTCAACTCGCCTCCGTTTACAATTTGTTCGTGGCTGATGAATGTTTTGTCGAACGATTGTCCATTGAGCGCCGCGCTTTGAATGTAAATTTCCTGTGGGCCGTTGTGGCCGGCGACGATTGTAAAAGTTTTGCCGTTCGGCAAATGCAGTGTCGCTTTGCCGAATAACGGACTGCCAATGAGATAATTCGCATCACCGGGGCACACGGGATAAAAGCCGAGCGCGCTGAAGACAAGCCAGGCGGACATTTGACCCGTGTCTTCGTCGCCACAAAGTCCGTCCGGCGTGGCCTGATAAAGCAAGGTCATCGCCTGG
The DNA here is from genome assembly GCA_036488095.1 of Verrucomicrobiia bacterium. Taxonomy (GTDB): domain Bacteria; phylum Verrucomicrobiota; class Verrucomicrobiia; order Limisphaerales; family DASXHY01; genus DASXHY01. The sequence goes on from DASXHY010000036.1 coordinate 3,749, forward strand.
CGCAAATGCGCCTGGGTTTTCCACGGCTGGCCGACGTAGTCGTAAAGGTAAAGCACGTGGTGAACCGGCTCGTTGCCGTGGGCGTATTGGCCCATGTTGAGCGCGGCCATTTCAATCATTTCATGGATTGGCTTGCCGTAAGTGCCGGCGCGAAGTGCGGGTGGCGCGGCGAAGAGAGCGTCCAATTTGTCAGCGAAATTTTTCTCGCCGCCAAGCAATTCAACCAGGCCGGGCTCGTTTTGCATGACGCTCCACGTCCACTGCCACGAATCGCCCTCGGTGAACGGGCCGCCCCATTCATCAGGATAAAATGGCTCGTCCCAGGAGCGATCGGCCTTGCGCCCGCGCATGAATCCGGTTTGAGGATCGAATATGTTCGTGTAATTCATCGCGTGGCGCGCAAAAACTGTCGCATTGGAGTCATCGCCGATGGCATGAGCCAATTGCGCGGCGCAAAAATCGTCATAGGCGTATTCGAGCGTCTTGGCGCAGGCTTCGTGAAAGCTATTTTTATCACCGGGAACATTTGAGTACGGCACGTAGCCGATGGAATTGTAAAATTCCGCACCGTCGCGCCCAATCGAACGGCAGAACTCCGGCGCTTGCGTATTGGCGTCGTGAACCATCGCGTTCACGGCCTTTTTCGCGTCGAAACTGCGGATGCCTTTTTCCCAGCCGTCGGCAAGCAGCGAAAAAACATGATCGCCAATCATGCAGGGACGGTGGCCGGGCGAGGCCCATTCCGGCAGCCAGCCGCTTTGGTCGTAAGCGGCGATGATTCCCTGCAAAATCTCGGCGCTGATTTCAGGGAACACTAAATTGTAAAGCGGGTGCGCGGCGCGAAACGTATCCCAATAGCCGGTATCGGTGTAAAGGAAACCGTGATGGACTTTGCCGTCATAGGGGCTGAAATAGACCGGCTGGTTGTTCTCATCCAATTCGTAAAAACGGTGCGGATACACGATGCTCCGATAAAAGGCGCTGTAAAAAGTTTTTTGCTGTTCCAGCGATCCCCCGGAAATCTCGATACGCCCGAGCGCGTCGTTCCAGGTTTTTTCGGCGCGCGCGCGCACGGCGTCGAAGTCCGCGCCGCCTATTTCCTTTTCCAAATTCAATTCCGCTTGTTGGGGGCTGATGAACGAAGAAGCGGTTTTGCAACCGACAATGCTGTTCTTTGCGGCGAGCTTCAGAAAGACACCGACGTGTTTGCCTTCGAGCTTGGTCACACCGGTTTGAGTTTTGTCTCCCGACCAAACGCCGAATTCGGAAAACGGCTGGTCGAATTGAATGACAAAATAATTCCCGAAATTGTCCGGCACGCCGCCGCGGTTGTTTCGCGCCACGCCAATGATTTTGTGTTCGGATGGAATAATTTCGACCGACGAAAGTTTTTCGCTTTGAAAAACATCGAGCACGACGTAATCGTCGCCCGGTTTTTCAAACGTGAACCGAAAGCGCGCGGCGCGCAATGAGGGCGTGACTTCGGCCGCCACGTTCCAGGTATCCAAATGGACTTTGTAATAACCTGGCTGCGCAACTTCGTTTTCGTGGCTGAACACCGAGGCACGGTCATTTTCCGTCACCGCCAGTTTTCCAGAAACGGGCATGAGCGAAAAATTGGCGTAATCACCAATCCACGGGCTGGGCTGATGCGTCTGGCGGATGCCGCGGATTTTATTTTGGCTGTAGATATAATAAAACGAATCGTTTTGCGGCTGGGTGTATGGCGCCCAGGTGTTCATCGGAAACGGCAGCGCGATTGCCGGATACTCGTTGCCGTGCGAAAAGCCGCGTTGCGAATCCGTGCCTTGCAGCGGATTGGCCAACTGAACAAGTGATGGCTTCGGCGGGTGATTGTCACAGGAATTGGGTTGAGGCGAAACGCACCCGGAAAAGCCGAGCAACAATATCGTCGCCGTAATGCCGGGATGCGGCAGCAACCCACCGAAGCGATTAGTCATTTTGTTGGTCATAATTTAATTTTTTGCTCCCACTTTCCTGCCTGATAACAGGAGCGAGTTTGCCAAGGGGCTTTTATCCGGTCCCATGCTGGCGCGAATTTTATCTTCATGGTGCCGTCTTCTCCAATAACAAATTGACCGGGCCAATCAAACCGGACGGCAACAGCGGCGAAGTGGGGCTGAATTTGTGGATGTTCGTTTCCGTCAATCGCTTTTCTTTGGGCAGCGATTCGTCATGGCCCAATCGGTTGGGCCACAAATTGACGACCGTTATTTCCAAATCATTTTCGCCAGCCTTCACTGCGCTGGTGATGTCGATGCGCGCCGGCTTGGTCCAAACGATCCCGAGATCGTGTCCGTTTAACCGCGCAGCCGCCACCGAATCAACCTCGCCCAAATCGAGCAAAAGGCGTTGGTCTTTCACCGCTTGGGCAGGCATGGCGAA
>DASXHY010000038.1:0-4424 GCA_036488095.1 Verrucomicrobiia bacterium
CACACCGGCGGGATTCCACGACGCGCTCACGTTAAAATCGCCGGTGCCGCCGCCCCAAAACGAATCCCCGAAGGCATTCAAGCCGGCGCAAAGAAATAGGCACATCAGCGAAGGCCGTTGAAAACGCCTTCTGACGCCGGACTGCGACATATTTATCATGAACCATCCAATTGTCCGGATTTTCCCGCCACTTGTCATGGTACATAGAGTGGCCTCATGAAGCAGCAGGGGAAAGCTCCAAGCGTCCAAGATCCAAGCTCCAGAGAAGCACCAACCGCTCAAACATCCAAACACGGCAGACGACGATTTTGGAGCTTGGATTTTGGAATTTCTCTGGACCTTGGCGCTTGGACGCTTGGAGCTTTTCGTATCACGAACGCTCCAAATACTTCGCCACCGCCTCCGTCCGCGTATGCACCTGCAATTTCTCGTAGATGCGCCGGATGTAGCCTCTAACGGTATGGATGCTCAAACCCATCTTGTCCGCAATGGCCTTGTAAGGCTCTCCCGCGGCCAGCAACTCCAGCATTTCCCGTTGGCGCGCCGATAACAACAGCCGGACCGCGCCGCTCGATTTTGTCGATTCCCCGGATCGCTGCAACAGCTTCACCACCTTGCGCGCAATCGTCGCGGACATCGGCGAGCCGCCCGCCATCAAATCATGCACGGCATCGAGCAATTGTTCCGGCGGCTGCCGCTTGAGCAGGTAACCGGTCGCGCCCGCCATGAGCGCATCGAAAATCAAATCCTCGTCCTCAAAAACCGTCAGCATGATCACCAGCAGCCCCGGCGCTTTCTCCTTCAATTGACGCACGCATTCGATGCCGTCCATGCCTTTCATTTTAATATCCATCAGGACCACGGCGGGAGACGCCGCCATCAGGCTGTCCAACGCGTCCTGTGCGCGGCCATATTGGCCGACGCACACAAAACCGCCTTTGACCGTCAGATACTGGACGATGCTTTCCCTCAATCCGGCGTCATCGTCCACGATGGCAAACGTAATGGCTTTAGGAGGCATTTGTTTTCGGTAATGGCAGAATAAACCGGACCGTTGTTCCATTCTTCGGCGAACTTGTTACCTGGCATTCGCCGCCAATCGAGCGCAGCCGATGGTGCATTCCGGACAGGCCCAGATGCCCGTTGGGCTCGCGTTGTCCGGGTGCATCCGTCGGCATTTCCAGGTTGAATCCCCGGCCGTTGTCGGCCACGCGGATTTCCACCACGCCGTCGCGACACGTCAATTCCGCGCTCACCTCGCTCGCGCCGGAATGCTTCAAGGTGTTCGCCAGCGATTCTTCAAACGCCAGAAAAATATTGTGCCGCGTCTCCGCGGAAAGCTGGATGGGCGGCAAATTCTTGAGAAAATCCAGCCGGCATCGCACCGGCGTGTTTTGGAAATATTCCGCGGCGTAGGAATTCAAATACGCCGACAATTTCTCCAACGAATCGTTGCGCGGATTCACCGCCCACAACATTCGGTCCAGCGATTGCAGCAAATCCCGCGCGGTTTTCGCCAGCGAATCCACCGTCTTTCCGTTGTGAGCCGAGCCGTTTTCTCCTTTGACAATCTCGCTGAGGAAGGAAATGCGCGCGAGCTTCGATCCGATTTCGTCGTGCATGTCCCGGGCGATGCGCGTGCGCTCGCGTTCCATCTCGTGACGGCGCTCCAAACGTTCCACTTCCAGCCGGTGCCGCCGATGCAACGCCAGAGCCAGCCCTCCAAAAAACGCAATGATTAAAAAAGCCTTGAACCACCACGTCTCCCAAAAAAACGGGAGCACCGTGAAGGCGATGCTCGCCCCCGATTCGTTCCAAACACCATCGCTGTTTGCCGCCAGCACGCGGAACTGGTAATTGCCCGGCAGCAACGGCCCGTAACCGGTCATGCGCTGGTTGAGGCCTTCACGCCATTCCTTCTCCGCTCCTTCCAACCGCCATTTGAACCGCACCTTGTCCGGCGCGGTGAAGTTGATTCCGGTAAAATAAAATTCGAGGTAATGCCGCCCCGGCGCAATGCGCAACGGCGCGTTCGTGGCCGCGCCGCCCACCACCGGCTTGAACAACTCCGCCGCCCCGTCCACGCGTATTTCCTCGATCACCACCGGCGGGGGTCGATGGTTCACCGTGACTTCACGAGGGTCGACCGCCACCAACCCTTTCACCGTCGCAAACCACAACCGCCCGTCACGTGCTTTCCAGCACGATGGCTGGAACCACCCGGAATAAGCCTGCCCGGACAGGCCCTCAAAACGCCCATGCACCGAAATTGCAATTTCATCCACCGCTCGGGAAGCCAGATTCTTGAGGTCGGCCTTCGACGCCCGAAAAATTCCCGCGTACGTGCCGCCCCAGAGGTTGCCTTTCTCGTCCTCGAGCAACTGCGTAATGCTGTTGTCCGGCAGTCCCTGCTCGGAAGTGATCCGCGTGAACCTTCCATTTTCCAAACGCAAAAGCCCTCCGCCCAGCGTTCCTACCCACACGCTCCCGTCGGGTTCCGGCAACAACGCCGAGACGCGCGCATTCGCCCATTCCTTCGGCGGATGAAATTGCGTCAGCACATCGTGGCTGAATTCCCACACGTCGCCCGGTTCCGTTCCAAACCACAACGTCCCGGGCGGCCCCTCCGCGATGGCCCGCACGCCCATATACTCCACGAAACCGCGGGCGTGCCCGAACGTCTGCAATTTTCCATCCTCGTAATAATACGCGCCCGAGCCGTTGCAAAACCACCCCCGGCCTTGGCTGTCCTGCATCATCGCGTTCGCCACGTGGTCCCGCAACCGCTCCAGCGGAAACGACCACGTCACATCGTCGTTCACGCGCCGGACCTCATTGTTCACACATCGGAAAATTCGGCCCTGCAATGTTCCAATCCAAATTCCGTTGTTGGCGTCTGGACAAACCGTGACACTCTCCGTGAGCGGATCCGGATTTGGCGTCAACGGGACAGGAACGAATTTGCTCCCCACCTTCCGGGCCAGTCCGCCCGTGGCTGTGCCCACCCAGATCGTTCCCTGCGCGTCTTCGCAAACCGATTGCGCCACATCCCCGGGGATGCCGTCCGCCGCTGTGAATTCCTTGAATTGCCGGGTTCGAATGCGCGCCAGGCCCGCTTCCTTCGTGCCGATCCACACGTTGCCTTCGTTGTCCTCCAGCCAGCAGGTGATGAATTTGCTCGGCAACCCGCTGCTCAATGTCAACAACCCCGCGGTTCCATCAGGCCGAACATGCCAAAGGCCAACGCCGTATTCGATAGCCCACAGCCCTCCCTGTGAATCGGGAAAAAACCGCGGCGCCGGACTGTCGGGATTCGGCTGAAATTGTTCCACGGACAAAACCCATCGGTCACTCGCCATTTTGCGCAGCAACTTGCCGTTCCAAACCCACAACCCGCCGTCGCGCGCGGGAATCATTTGTTGCGCTCCAAATGCGTCCGCCGGTTTCGTCGGCGTCCGCTCGTCGAAACCCGCCGGCGTCATCACGCCCAGCCGGCTGCCGCCTGAAATCCAGATCGCGCCCGCCGCGTCTTCGGTGAGGACTTCCGCCGGCATGCCAATGTCGAACACCTTGAACTCAACGTTTGTGCCGGAAACAAACCGCATCCGCGCGACCTGGTGATTATCCGTGACATACCAGACCGAGCCATCACGGGCCTGGCTGAACCGCCCCGGCTGCGGCTCCGGCGGTGGCGGCGAAAGTTCGATCCGGTCCACATCATTCACCGCTCCCGCTCGCGGTATGCGAAATACCGCCGTCGCGTAGGCCGCGAGATAAACCGCATCCGGATTCTCGGCGATGAATTGGCACGGATGCCATCGCGGATTCGCGTTCGGCTCGCGCACCAGCCGGAATTTTCCACGAGTCAGGGTCGAAATGGATTCATTGCCCGAGGTAATCCAAAGCGTGCCGGTGGAATCCACGCTCAGCGTTTCAATCTCCACGTCCTTCAACTCCGGCGTGGACTGCGGGTTGAACGTCACAAAACGCATCCCGTCAAATCGCGCCAGGCCGCCGCTGCGGGTGCCGACCCACAAATACCCATCGGGCGTCTGCGCCAGGCAATTGACCGAATTTTGCGGCAGGCCGTCTTCCGAACGCCACGAGTGAATCAGGTAATCGGAGGAGGAGTGCGTCATCGTCTGCGCCCCCGTTCGCAACGCGCCAGGCAAAAGAAAACTGGCGAGCGCATACAGACGCAATCGACGGAAGAACAGTCGCGCGGCGGGCATCATGCCAAAAAACTTTCTAACGCATTCCGCCGCGCCTTGCGAGCGGATTCTCGTTCCCTTTGGAAAATTCGGGTGGCGCCAATTCGTACTCATACAGGTCACCAGACTGGTTTCGTCCTCGTTCTCGCCGTCGTCCTCGTCCTCGAAAATAAAACCAAAATCCGAGAACAAGGACGAGGACGACAAGGATTT
>DASXHY010000112.1:0-3748 GCA_036488095.1 Verrucomicrobiia bacterium
TCTCCCGAAAAAGCTCGGAGCATCCCGAGGCGGTGAATTTTTCCTGTCGCGTCATGAATGTGTCGGAGCGGGGGAAGATCAATTCCTGGAATCGGTTCGTGCATTCGTTTTCCGCGCGAGACGCGAAATACCTGTTCCTGATGGACGCGGATATTTTGATTCATCCCCGCGAGAGCCTTTGGAATATGGTGGACACGCTGGAAAAGAACCGCGAAGCCAGCGTCTCGGTGGACCTGCCGCGCAAGGACGTTTCTTTCAAGCCGCAAAAATCCTTTTGGGACCGGATGTCCCTGGGCGCCTCGCAAATGACCGGTTCGGCGAGCGGGCAACTTTGCGGCCAGCTTTATTGCATCCGCGCCGAGGTGGCGCGGAATATTTATTTGCCCAAGGACCTGTGCGCGTGCGACGACGGATTTATCAAGGCGCTGGTGTGCACCGATTTTCTCATGCACCAGGTCTGGCCGTGGCGGATCGCGGCGGCGGCGGACGCGGCGCACACGTTCGAGGCCTATGTCTCGCCGGCGGGAATCCTCAAAAACCAAAAACGCCAGATGATCGGACAAACGATTGTTCACATCCTGGTGGATGGCTATTTGAAGAATCTGCCAGTCACGAAACGAATGAAACTGGCGGACGCGTTGTGCCAGAAAGAGCAGGCGGACCCGAACTGGTTGAAACAATTGATCGCCGAACATCTGCGGCGCACACGATTCTGCTGGCAGCTTTACCCGGGCCTGTTGAGTCATCGCTTCAAACGGCTGGCGCCGCTCAGCGGTTTCAAGCGGATCGCCTGTTTTCCGGCGGCGTTGGCCGGATTTTTTGTCGCGCTCGCTTCGAGTTTCATGGCCTACACCTCGCTCAAAAAAGGGGCGACCGACTACTGGCCGCGCGCCGAGCGCGGGCGTCTCAAAGAGTTCGAGTTGGAGCGGGCGACTGGTGATGCGTAGCAAAATCGCGGGGCGTCATTGGTTGCCGAAATTGTTTTGAGATGGAACACAAAAACATCATTGGACTTGGCCTGTTTCTCTGCGGCATTTGCGGTGGGACAGTCCTGACCTGTTTGTCGCAACGCGTCCGCGACGTGTTCTTTTTCCTGATCGTGACGCTCTCGACCGTGAATGAATACGTGGATGTCAATTTCGTCAGCAAGGAATGGTATCGCGGCACGACTCGCGGGTTCGAAGTGTCGATTGTGGATGTGCTTTCGATCAGCCTGCTGGCCAGCGCGATTTTCCGGCCACGGACGGGTGAGAAGCGGTGGTTTTGGCCGGCCAGTTTGGGGTTGGTGCTGATTTATTTTTTTTACGCGGCTTTTTGTGTCGGCATGGCGGACCCGAAGATTTTCGGGTTATTTGAACTTTCCAAAATGCTGCGGGGGGTGGTGATTTTTTTGGCGGCGGCCCTGTATCTTCGCAACGAGCGGGAGTTGCGGCTGTTTGTTTTCGCGCTGGGTGTAGCGGTCTGTTTTGAAGGAGTTACCGCATTAGTGCAACGCTATGTTTATGGCGTTTATCGCGTGTCCGGCTCCGTGGAGGATTCCAACAGTCTTTCCATGTATCTCTGCACCACGGCGCCCATATTTGTGGCGGTGCTTACTTCGCAATTTCCGAAGTACCTTAAACTGCTCGGGGCCGCGGCGATTGCCCTGGCCTTCGTGGGCGTGATCCTGACGATTTCCCGCGCGGGGCTTGTCGCGATCCTGATCACGCTGTTTTGCGCGACGATCGCGACCATTTCTTACCGGATAACTTTCCAAAAAGTTTTCATCGTCTTCATCGTGATGTTGGGAATGGGAGGCGCGCTCGCGAAATCGTGGAAAACCGTGGGGAACCGTTTCAAGCATGACAGCCTCAAGAACGAGTACGGAGCCAAGCACGAACAGAATCGCGGATATTACATTCGCATCGCGGCGGCGATTGCGGAGGACTCGTGGTTTGGGGTGGGGCCGAACAACTGGTCCTTTTGGGTGAGCAACAAATATGGACCGCGGCTTGGCTGGCGCTTCGTGCCTTACGTGGACACGGAACATGAACCGAGCCTGGTTGTGCCGGCCGGGCGCAATATCGATGAGGCGCAGGCCGCGCCCGCGCACAGCCTCGCGGCCCTGACCGCGGGTGAGATGGGTTATGGCGGCCTCGCGCTGTTGATGCTCCTTTGGCTGCGCTGGCTATGGATGGGCGCAAGTTTTCTGTGGCCGCGAACCCCGGATCCGATGCACCGAATCGCCGTCGGAATTTTCTTCGGAATGTGCGGGACGTTTTTCCAGAGCATCACCGAATGGGTCTTTCACCAGACACAGATTTTTTACACGTTCAATATCATGCTGGGCGTCCTCGCCAGTTTGATTTACCTGCGCAAGCTTGAACGAAAACGGCGGCGAATGGCGGAACGAGAAACTCAAATGGACGATGTCGATGAAATTGTGGAGGAACCGATCCGGGACACGGACGATCCATTCGTCAATCGTCGTTCAGCATTTACCTGATATGCGCACCGTTCATCTGCTCAGAAAATACGATCCCTCGCAATGGGGCGGAACGGAGACAGCCATCCAACGCCTCTTCGGCGGGTTGCGCGAGCAGGACGTCGAGTCGATTGTGTATTGCCCGAGCCTCAAGCAGAAGATCGAGAAAGACCCGCTGGCCGGGGACGGCCATCGCATCAAACGATTTCACGCGTTTGTGCCGGTGCTCGGGATTTCGCCGCAGCGCCGGCGGCAAATCGTGTCGGTGGGCGGTAACATCATGTCGCTGGACCTGCTGCCACGTCTTTTGCGCGAAAAGGATATTTCGATCGTTCATACGCATGCGCTCGGGCGCATCGGAGGCATCGGCCGGCTCGCGGCGCGATGGCACGGTGTGCCGCTCGTGGTCACGATTCACGGCGGCGTGCTGGATTTGCCGCCGCAAATGAAAAAGGATTTCAACGCGCCAATCGGAGGCTGGGAATGGGGAAAGATTTTCGGGTTGCTGCTTCAATCGCGCCGGTTGCTGACCGATGCCGACGCCATCATCACCTGCAACGAAAATGAGGCGCGTCTGCTGCGGGAACAATATCCCGGCAAACGCGTCGTGGTGCAGCCGCATGGCGTGCCGCTGGAGATTTATGCGGAAGACCGGCGCGAACAGGCCCTGGCCGCGTTTCCGCAAATTCGCGGCAAACAGGTATTGCTGAGCGTGGGGCGCATCGATCCGGTCAAAAACCAAGGTTGGCTGGTGGAACAGTCGCCGGCGATTTTTCAAAACCATCCGCGCGCGATGCTGGTGCTCGCCGGCGCGTGTACGGACGAACATTACGGCGAGATGTTACGACAGCGCATCAAGGCCCTCGAGATCGAAGACCGCGTGCTGTTGACCGGCGGTTTGCCGCCCAATGACCCGCGATTGATCGGGTTATTGCAGGAGGCGGAAGTATTGCTGCTGCCGTCGAAGTCCGAAACTTTCGGCCTCGTGATTCTGGAAGCGTGGGCCACGGGCACGATGGTTTTATCCACGCGCACTTCGGGTGCTTGCACGCTGGTGCGGGACGGACAGAACGGCTGGCTGTTCGATTTGAACAAGCCGGAAACATTTCACGGGCCGCTGGCGCTGGCGCTTTCAAAATCCGAATCCGCCCGGGGGATGCTTCGGCGCGGCGGCGATGAAGTACACACGCAATATAATCTCGGCGCGCTTGCGGCGCGGATGAAGAGCCTTTACGAAGAGTTAATCGAGGAAAAAAATGCGATACGTGATCCTGCGCGACGACG
>DASXHY010000142.1:0-4710 GCA_036488095.1 Verrucomicrobiia bacterium
TGGGAAATCGGCGGTCTGCTGGCAAAGCACTCGGGCTATGCGGAACCAAAATTGGAGCCGGGCTCGCTGAAGGATTTTCGTGGTCTGCCGCGCTCGCCGGATACGTCGTTGAACTGCGCGAAAGTGCAGAAGGTGCTTTCATCGCCGCTGCCGCGCTTCAGTGAATGGCTGGCGAAAAATGGAACTTGAATCAATTACCACCCTTGGTATTGGCCGAGGTTCGTTCGCGCATCCATCCCCAGTCCTGCTGGCCGGCGGCGTCACTGATTTCCGATATGCGGCCGTAGCTCGCCGGCTTTACCTGCCAGCGATGCGTTTCCGAGTGGCCATCAGCAAAGGCAAAGCCGCAGCCGTTATTGTGATAGCTTCCGGGACAATCGAACCACATCGGCTGGGTCATGCCGAAAGCAAATGCGGCGTCATTCAAGCCAATCGGATCTTCATCGATCAGCACCCAGAGCATCGAAGGGCCGGGCGCGCTGATTTGTGAAGCCTTGCCGTAAGTGGCATAGGGGGAATTCCGCCGATGCGCGTAGGTTTCATCCAGCCAGGGGCCGTTCACCGGAAGTGTGGGACTGCCGGTATGCCCGGTGCCCGCGTCAAAGCCGGGGCAAATCGTCCCGACGGCCTGGTTCATGGAAAAAGTCCGCGCGGCCGGCACGCTCTGCCCGGCCATTGCGGCGTTGGTGCCGTCGTAGGTTCCCATCCTTCGATCGGCTGGGCACCGGAAGAGGTTCACGTTCTGGCCGATGTAAGAAAGCAGCAAACTGTAATTCGGATCCTTGAGCACGTCCGAATTGAATTCATCCGCGCCCCCAATTCCCGCCTGGCCTCCCGCCCAATCGTGCCCGGAAACTTTGTTGCCATCATCCGGATTGGGCGGAAAGAAATCGTTGTTATCGCCGACATATTGGGTCAGCGCGAGCATCAGTTGCTTGCCGGAATTCAGACACATCGCGCCCTGCGCCCTGCCCTTCGCTTTCGAAAGCACAGGCAACAGCAGAGCCGCCAGGATGGCGATAATGGCAATAACCACCAGCAACTCGATCAATGTAAAACCCCGCCTCATCTTTTCTTTTGACGCAGCAAGTCTCGGTTCGTTTCAAATTATTTTTACATCTTTCAACAGATATGTCCGTTACGCGGCAAAAGGTGACAAATTATTTTCAAAAAATGTGTGTAACGATCAGGTCACGATCTTTGCCCGCGTTTTCTCGCGCTGTAATCGGTTCTAATTAAAACTTTGTGACGGTGTTGCTTTTTTGTTAATTCGCTCCCGTGAGTGTGCCGAACAATTCGCCTTATCGCGGGCGCATCGCGCCTTCGCCGACCGGTTATTTGCACCTCGGCCATGCGCGGACTTTTTGGACCGCGCAGGAGCGTGCCCGGGCGGGCGGCGGTTCGCTGGTGTTGCGCAACGAAGACCTGGACCGCGCCCGCTGCAAACCGGAATTCGTTTCCGCGATGTTCGAAGACTTGCGCTGGTTCGATTTCGACTGGCAGGAAGGGCCGGACATCGGCGGCCCGTTCGCGCCTTACAATCAAAGCGAGCGCTTTCCGATTTATCGCCGCGCGTTGGAAAAACTGGAGCAAGCGGGATTTATTTACCCGTGCATTTGTTCGCGCAAAGACCTCCAAGCCGCCGCGCGCGCTCCGCACGCCGAGGATGATGAAGAACCGATTTATCCGGGCACGTGCCGGGAGCGGCGCAAGTCCGAAATCGCGGAACGTAAATTTTGCTGGCGCTTTCGAGTGCCCGATGGCGAGACCATCGGTTTCACTGACGGCAATTTCGGCGCGCAACACTTCGTTGCGGGAAAAGATTTCGGCGATTTTGTCGTCTGGCGCACGGACGATGTTCCGGCGTATCAACTCGCCTGTGCGGTGGACGATGTGGCGATGCAAATTACCGAAGTGGTTCGCGGCGCGGACCTGCTCGTAAGCACCGCACGGCAGCTTCTGCTGTATCGCGCGCTCGGATTGACTGCGCCGAGGTTCTATCATTGTGCATTGATGACGGATGCCTCCGGCGTGCGCTTGGCCAAACGAAATGAGGGGTTAAGCTTGCGGCGGTTGCGCGAGCAAGGGCGATCTCCAGCGACGCTGAGGGAGTCTTGGTAAGCCGTTCTCGGCGCGACGACCAAAGTCTCTACAATTGTAAAGATTGACATTGACATCTCTACATTTGTAGAGAATAGTCGCTCTCGCCATGCCCAAACCTGAAGTCGAACTGACTGCTGCTGAATGGACCATTATCAATTCCGTTTGGGAAAACGAGCCGTGCACGGCGCCGGATATTCAGCAGAAATTAGAGCAAAAAACCGGTTGGACTTACAGCACTGTGAGGACATTCCTGGACCGCATGGCCGCCAAAGGATTGCTCAAGGCCAAAAAAGAGCGAAACCTCACTCTTTACACGTCAGCAATCACCCGCGCGCAGGCACAACGCGGAGAACTGCTTTACGCGCTTAAAAACGCCTTCAACGGCGCGCTCACGCCCATGTTGCAGTGCCTTATCGAAACCAGCGACTTGAACTCGATCGAACTCGCTGAAATCGAATCGCTGATCAAGGCGAAGAAGAAAAACAAAAAGCAGTGAATCGGCCGCCCGAAGCCCGAATATAAAATGAACTCACTGATAGAATCGTTGAACGCGTGGGGCGCGCATTTTGTTGAGGTTGCCGTTCCCCTGTTCTGGCAATCCAGCATCCTGATAGCGGCCGTTTTTGCATCGGATTGGTTGCTTCGGCGCAAAATCCGCCCGGCGGTTCGTTACACACTGTGGTTCGTGGTGTTCGTAAAATTACTGTTGCCGCCAACGCTCGCATTTCCGACGGGGGCGGCGTGGTGGTTGCGAACTCACGTTGCGCCGCCGGTGGCTCCCAACTCGAAAACTTTGACGATTAGCTATCGCGAGCCAGCGATGGCATTTGTTCCTCAACCAGCCGCGCCACTTGCGCTTAGCGTGCCGCCGCCACCAACCCTATCGCGGGATGCCTGGGTTTTGCTCGGCTCAATGTTCGTCAGCGCTTTGCTGGCGGCGTGGTCGGTGTTTCGCTGGCGGCAAATCGCCCGATGCGTCGCGAGGACAACTGCGGCGACGAGTGAGATTAACGAAATGCTTCGCGAAGCCGGGCGCCTCGCAGGTTTGCGGAAGAATGTTCGTCTGCGGTTGACTGCGGAATGCATGTCGCCGGCAGTATGCGGATTATTTCGGCCGATCGTGCTGCTGCCGCGATCGCTCATCGAGAGGTTGACCGCAAATCAACTTCGGGCGGTGTTGCTGCACGAGTTGATTCATTTACGGCGGCGCGACGTTGAGGTGAATTGTGCGCAAATGCTGCTGCAAATCATTTATTGGTGGCATCCCCTGCTCTGGTTTGCGAACGCCCGCATGCGCCGCGTGCGCGAGGAAGCGGTGGATGACGCGGTGATGTTTGCACTGAGCGAGGAAGCGGAGATCTATGCACCGGCGTTGCTCGAAGTTGCGAAACTGGCGTTCAATCGCCCGCTCGCAACGCTCGGTCTCGTGGGCATCCTGGAATCTCGCAATACGCTGCGGCATCGCATCGAACGGCTTTTAAATTTTTCGGCTCCGAGGAGAGTGGGCGTATCGTTTGGGTCCGTGATGTGCATTGCGGCGTTTACCGCGCTGGCGGTTCCGATGGGCGAACCGCCGGCGCGTTCTCCGCAGACGAGTGAAATTTCCGACGACAGCCGGATGATCACATTTCACGGGAAAGTGAATCCTGATATTTTCATTCGTAATCTAAAGGCGCGTGCCGCGGAGACGTTGCAGGGTACGAATGCTGATTTAGTTGACGTTCTCATTCGGACCCTGGACGGTTTCGGCGTCGATAGCACTCCACCACGAAGCACTACGTTCAATGCTGAAGCGGGAGAAGTTACCGCGAGGAATTCGCCGGAGGCGGTGGGGATCATTGACGAGGTGGTCAAGGAACTGAACCTGCCGGGTGGTGAACGAATTCTCAATCCGCCCTACAATTTGAAAAATGTGCTCATTGAGGCGAATTTTTATCTGATCAGCCCGGCGGATTTCGTGAAGCTCCATTTGGATTCCGGGCACGGTCATAGCGTCAGCAACTTGTCGCCCTGGTGGGATTTGTCGTCCGCTCAACTAAACGAAATCCGGCAACACATCAAAGCGCTTGGGGTTGAGATTTTGTCCTCGCCGAGAATCCAAACGGGGCATGGCATAACAGCCAGTCTTTTTGTCGGAGATAATACCAACAGCATTCAACTGGAGTGTGTTCCTTTTGTGCGCGACGACGTTGTGAACCTGACCGCTCTCGCGCGCACGATGGGAAAAGACGCGCCTGATGGAAAAGCCTGGCCGGATTTTGCCGGGCACACGAATTGCGCGATTTTCAGCCGCATGGATATTCCCGACGGCAATGGAGTCGTCCTTCGTGCGGAGCGCGCGGGAGCGGACAAAGAGTTGATTCTCTTGCTCAAGGCGAAAATTGTGGAACCCGGGCCGAGAAAGAGCCAGGCGGCGGTTGAGGCTGCCCTCCCGAAAGCGTCCTCGAATCCTCGCACGAACATTATCTACACCAGTCGTGAACGTCAGAAAATTTTTGAGAAACTAAACACCATCAGGTTCGATAAGTTTGAATTTCCTGATCTTCCGCTTGGTGAATTCTTGCGTAATCTGACGGAGATGACAAAAAGCCGTGACCCGGATCAGGT
>DASXHY010000179.1:0-2691 GCA_036488095.1 Verrucomicrobiia bacterium
CTTGGCGGCCTCGCCCTGGCTGTGGGAATCCTGGTTGACGAAGCGACTGTCGACCTGGAAAACATCCACGTTCACCTGACCCGCGGCAAAGCGCTCGCCAATGCCGCGTTGGATGCCACCAATGAAACCCGTATTCCCCGCCTGCTCGCGATGCTTTGCATCCTGGCAATGTTTACCCCCGCCCTTTTCATGACCGGCGCTGCGCGGGCGATGTTTTTGCCGCTTGCGCTGGCCGTAGGCTTCTCGATGGTCGCATCCTATTTTCTGTCCAGCACCGTCGTGCCACTTCTTTCAGTGTGGCTGCTGCGCGGGCATGAAAATTCTGCCGGGCAATTGAAAACAAAGGAAAGCGCATTCACCCGATTCCAGGGTGTTTATGCAGGTGTTCTCCAACAGCTCGCTCCGCGGCGAAAGGTCCTGGTGGTTGCGTACTTGGCGGGCACCCTCGCGATCATTGTTTTTGTCGGAAAACAATTGGGCGTGGAAATATTTCCACAAACTGATACCGGACAGTTGCAAATTCGTTTTCGCGCTCCCGTGGGAACAGACATCGATGGCACTGAAGCCGTTTTTCTCAAGGCCCTGAACCTGATCAAGAAAAAGGTCGGCCCGGACAATGTGTCCATCTCGCTGGGATTGATCGGCATTCACGGCGCAAATTTTCCTATCAATTTTGTTCACCTTTGGAATGGCGGGCCAGAGGAAGGCGTTTTGCAGGTTCAGATAAAGCCCGGAACAAAAATCCGAATCGAGGCATTAAAGGAGCAGCTCAGGCGGGAATTTGCCGCGCAGATGCCCGGTGCAAGCTTTTCGTTTGAGCCGGCGGACATCGTCAGCCGCGTGATGAGTTTGGGCGCGGATACGCCCATTGAAGTCGCCGTCAGCGGTGAGGACCTTGCCACAAGCCGCGCCTTTGCAGAAAAGGTCAAGACACAACTGGAAGACATCGCCGTATTGCGCGATGTGCAATTTGGCCAGTCACTGGATTATCCGACCGTGGATGTGAAGGTGGATCGCGAACGCGCTGGAATCATTGGCCCCGACATGAAAGAAGTCTCCAAGGCGCTGGTGCCGGCGACATGGTCCAGCCGTTTCCTGAATCTCAACTTTTGGGCGGACCCGAACAGCGGCGTCGCCTACCAGGTGCAGGTGCAAATCCCGCAACGGTTGATGACCTCGCTTGAGGACGTCGGAAATCTCCCCGTGCTTCAGCATAAACCCAAAGACCCGGAGAAAAAGATCAAGGACGTAACCCTGCGCAACATCGCACAGATCACCGAGGGAACGGCGATGGGCGAATACGAGCGCTACAACATGCAGCGATTAATCAAAGTGCGCGCCAACATATATGGCGATGACCTGGCTGGCGCGGCGCGGCAGGTTCATCGCGCAATCGCCGAACTCGGCCCGCCTCCGCTGGGCGTCACCGTGGCAGTGCGAGGGCAAGTAGTCCCGATGCAGGAAATGCTGGACGGATTGGGGCGCGGCCTGGTGCTGGCGGTAGTAGCGATTTTCTTATTGCTGACGGCCAATTTTCAGTCGCTCAAAATGTCTTTTATCGTCGTCTCAACCGTTCCGGCCGTGCTGGCCGGCGTGGTCGTAGCGTTGTGGCTGACTGGTACGACGCTCAACATCCAGTCATTTATGTGCGCGATTATGGGTGTCGGCGTGGCCGTGGCGAACGCAATTTTGCTGGTGACCTTTGCCGAACAAAACCGGCTTGGCGGAGTGGGCGCGGCGGATGCGGGCATGGAAGGCGCGCGCAGCCGCTTGCGTCCGATTCTGATGACCAGCGCCGCAATGATCACGGGAATGATGCCTATGGCGCTGAGCTTGGGCGAATCCGGCGCGCAGGCTGCGCCGCTGGGACGCGCCGTTGTTGGCGGATTGTCGGCTGCAACCATCGCGACGTTGTTTGTGCTGCCATCGGTCTTTGCTGTAGTGCAAGGCCGCAGCCATCGGCGTGCTGCGTCGCTTGATCCCAATGATCCGCAGAGCAGCCACTATCAGGCCGGCGGTAAAAAAGGTTGAATTTTGTTTTAGCGCGGTGAAAGGAGTTGAATCGTATGAGAATTGAAGCGCGCGATTGGACGCATTCGAACAATATCGGTGAAAACCCTCAACCCAGAGGATGGTTTTGGCGAGACGCCATAAAATATCCGCTGCTCCTGGCTCTGCTTGGTTGCATTTTGGCTCTTTGCGGTTGCGATGAGCAAACCTCTTTTGCCACCACAAAGCCACAAGAAACACCGGTGGAAGTCAAGGGCATTCATCCGCATCGCGGTGAGGTTTCCCGGTTCATTAATTTGCCGGGAGAAGTGCGTCCTTTGTACGAGGTCACGCTTTTCGCCAAAGTTGATGGCTATTTGGACAAGCTCACGGTCGACAAGGGAGACTCAGTTAAGGCCGGAGATTTGATTGCGGACATCGATGTACCGGAATTGCGGGCCAATCTCATCAAATATAAGGCCGAGTTGGAACTGGCCCAGGCTGAGTTCAAACAGCTGAGCGAAGCTGCCGCCGATTCTGAAGCCAGCAAAAATCGGCTAGCCGTCGCCAGCGGCAAACTGGCCGTCGCCAAAGGCAACGTCCAATACACCGAATCCATGTTGAAATATGCCCGCGTGACTGCACCCTTTGACGGGATCATTACCCACCGTTACGTTGACCCGGGCGCTTACATTCCCGTAC
>DASXHY010000526.1:0-6168 GCA_036488095.1 Verrucomicrobiia bacterium
AATGAACTGCCATTATTAAACGAATTGATGGAGCAAAAACCAAGACAAATTGCTGCCCAGATTTTGCTGCGCCGCGCCGCCGGGACCGACTTCGTGGAAGACTTGCTGGACTCGGCGCTTGCTCGCGCACAACTTTCTACCGCCGATCGCGGTCTTTGCCAGGAGCTGGTTTATGGCGTCGTCCGCTGGCAGGCGACGCTGGATTGGCTGATTTCCCAAAAAACGCCGGGTCGCGCGCAAAAGCCCGGATTGCAGAATCTCCTGCGGCTGGGACTATACCAGATCTTCTGGCTCGACCGCATCCCTAATCACGCGGCCGTCAATGAAACCGTGGAGCTGGCCAAACAAAATGGTTTCGGTCCGCAAGCGGGCTTTGTGAACGCGATCTTGCGCGGCTATTTGCGCGAATTTGACGCGACCAAGGCGCTGCTGGCCGGCCTTAAAACCAGCCAGCCGCACCTTGGTTATTCCCATCCGGAATGGCTGGTCGCTCGCTGGCAAAAACGTTGGGGTCCCGAGAAAGCCGCGCAGTTGATGGAATGGAATAATACGCCGCCGGCAATTTTTGCGCGGGTGAATACGCTCAAGTTTCGGGGGAGTAAGTGGGAAACATCTGCCGAAGCGGGTAGGGCGCGTCACTCCGTGCGCGCCGAGGGGTTCGCCACCGAAAGCGGCGCGCACGGAGTGACGCGCCCTACCATCTTGCCCAAGGACGCGGGTGATCTGCTCACGCAATGGCGCGATGAAAATGTCGACTACGATTTTGTTCGCCGCGATTGGTTTGAGGAAAATCTGGTTTTCAAACTGAAATCGCATCCGCCGCTGGCGAAGCTCGCGAGTTTTCTGCAAGGGCTGTTTTATCTGCAGGACCCGAGCACGTTGCTCGCCGTGCGCGAACTCGACCCGCGCCCCGGCGAAACCATCCTCGACCTTTGCGCCGCGCCGGGGGGCAAACTGACTTACATCGCGCAACTGATGCGCAACGAGGGCCGCCTGGTGGCTAACGATACTTTTCCCGATCGTTTGAAATTAATTGAAGAGAACTGCGCGCGGCTCGGCGTGACGATTGCTGAAACCGTGTTGCCTGCGGGCCTCGATGCCGGACCGTCGACCTTCGACCGCATTCTGCTCGATGCGCCGTGCTCGAACACGGGCGTCATGCGGCGTCGGGTGGATCTGCGGTGGCGGATTCGCGCTGAAGAAATCGAACGCCTCCGCGCGACGCAACTCGGGTTGCTTCGCCAGGCTGCTACGCGGCTGAAACCCGGCGGCGTGCTTGTTTACAGCACGTGTAGTCTGGAACCGGAGGAAAATGAAAACGTCATCCAGGAATTTCTGGAGGCGGAACCGGCGCTTCGATTGGAAACTCGCCGCGAGCTTCTTCCTTTTGCGGATGCGACGGATGGCGCGTTTGTGGCGCGGTTGGTGAAAAAGGTTTAGTTTTTCCGGCGCCCCGTCAGGGCGCGGAGAATATCCGACGTTTACCGGGGGCGGCAACCGCTGTCGCGGTTTTGCCCCCGGCTAATTTCCAAAGTCCCTCCGGGACATGCCGGATGCAATGTTCGCTTGAACACACGGCTACAACATTTTTTTCAAACGCTCTATTTCCAAAAACATTAAGGAGCCAAAAAATCAATTTCACGGTTTTGCAATTTTGTAACATTGCATTCCGCTGTGAACTTGCTGATTTTAGCGAAGTTCGGAGCTGATGGATACCGTGGTTCCAATTATGTCCCCCGCGCCCGGCGAACGCATGCTGCGTTTCGTCGGTGACCGGGTCCGCTTCACGCTGAGAAACAGCAATGGCCGGCCGCGCCCCAAAGGATGGTCCGCGAAGCTGCGCACAAATCTCGGCCGCGCGGATGTGCTGCGCCGGGAAATCATCCAGGCCCACGCGAAGGGCGTGCCGCTCGCCGGCGCTTCGTGGTGCGATTTGCCGATGCGCGAAGACGGCGATTGTTGGTGGCTGGAGTTGCCGCTGGCGGAAGTCGGATTTTTCAGGGCCAAAGCCTATTTGGTCGATGAAAAAGGCTGGCAACACTGGCCGGAGGGCGCGGACGTGGGAATTTCCGTTCACCCAAATCTCTATCGCACCGGGAATACAATTTACTGCGCCTTCCCGCGTTTGTTCGGTCCGACGAAAAATGCCATCAACGCCCGGAACGAAAAGCTCGAGGGTCAAATCGTGCAGATTGAGCAATTCGGTTTCGCCATCATTCCGCCCTCGGGCAAGTTGCGCGATCTCGTCCAATGTTTGCCGCACATCATCGATGTCCTCGGCTGCCGCATTTTGCATCTGCTGCCGGTTCATCCCACGCCGACGACGTACGCGCGATTTGGCCGCTTTGGCAGCCCTTATGCCGCGCTGGACTTCATGGCAGTGGATCCGTCGCTCGTCGTTTTTGACAAGCGCACCACGGGCATCGATCAATTTCGCGAATTGACTTATGCCACACATCTGCGGGGCGGGCGAGTCATCATCGACATTGTTATCAATCACACCGGTTGGGGATCGAAATTGCAGGAGGAACATCCGGAAGGGTTTTTGCGCAAGCCGGATGGGGAGTTCGCCAGTCCGGGCGCGTGGGGCGTCGTGTGGGAGGATTTGGTTGAGCTCAATCACATCAACGCCGTTCTGTGGGATGAACTGGCGGAGATGTTTTTGGTGTGGTGCCGCCGCGGCGTGGATGGCTTTCGCTGCGACGCCGGTTACAAAGTGCCGACGCCCGCGTGGCAATATATCATTGCGCGCGTGCAGCAGGAATTTCCAGAGACCGTTTTTTTGCTCGAAGGATTGGGCGGTCCGTGGGACACGACGCAGGCGCTGCTTACGGAAGGCGGGATGCAGTGGGCCTATTCGGAATTATTCCAAAATTATTCCGGCCGCGAGGTGGCCACGTATCTTGATTACGCCTTGCGCCAGAACGAACGCGTGGGTCTCTATGTTCATTACAGCGAAACCCACGATAACGATCGGCTCGCGAAAAAAGGCCGCGCGTGGTCGCGACTCCGCAATTCTTTGTGCGCGTTGACCAGCGCGAGCGGCGGATTTGGATTTACCTGCGGCGTCGAATGGCTCGCCACGGAAAAAATCCTCGTGCACGGCAGCACCGGTATCGCGTGGAACAACCCCGAGAACCTGCTTCCCGAACTCGCGCAACTCAATCGCCTGCTGCACGAGCATCCGAGCTTTTTCGACGGGGCAAAATTGACACGCCTGAGCGCGATCGATTCGCCGGTTTACGCGCTTTTGCGCGAATCTGCCGAGGGCAAGGATACCGTGCTGGTGCTCGTGAACAACGATGTGGAGCGGGAGCAAACGTTGGCATTGGAACGCCTTGCCGGCCGGGAGGCCGGCGCTCCCATTGAATGGAAATTCGATCTGCTGGGGCAATTGATGCCGGAAATGAAATCGAATTCCAAGGGCGACCTGGAAATCAAACTGGCGGCGGGCGCGGCGTTTTGTCTTTCGCCCACGGCGCAGCCCGTCGGCCTGAGCGGCGATGGCTACCGTCGCGAGCGAGCGCAGGCGGTGTGGGCCATTCAAGCGTTGAGCCAGAGTTTTCCCATAAGCCAGATAGGCGCCGGCGATTGGCGCAAGCTTGCCGAAATCGTGGGTCGTTCACCCTTTAATTTTCTCGCGGCGCTTTCGCATCTCGATTTGAAGCTGGCCGAAACCGATTTGCTCGCCGCCATCGAGAGCGCTCTGGAACGGAACGGTTTTCCGCAGGTGGTCCGTTGGAACCTGATCGATCGCCGGCGCGTGACGCTGGTGCCGCCGGGCCATTGGCTGTTGATTGAAGATAACGTGCCGTTTCGGGGAGGGCTGTTGGAGGTGAGAGGTGAGAAGGTTGAAGGGAGAGCCGCGCGTAGGGTGGAATCTGTAGCCGTGGGGAACCTGCACATCGCCTGTTTCGCTTCGGATGGCACGGTCGGGGATGCGAGCTTATTGTTGGAGCGTTATACGGAAAAAGATCAGGAGGTAGAAGCGTCGATACGGTTTCTCGCGCCGACGCCTGACGACGCGAAACCCGAAACTCGAAACCCGAAACCCGAAGACCTTGTTTTATTGACCAACGGGCGCGGGGGCATGGCGCGGCTTTGCGTGGACCTTGGGCGGGTGAATTCCAAATACGATTGCGTGCTCGGAGCGAACCTGCATCCAACGCTGCCCGTGGACCGCCATATTTTGGCCAAGCGAATTCGTGTCTGGGTGAACGCCGATGGTTTCATCACGCCGCTCGATTTTCAAAATTTGGCGTCGTTCGAGGCAGGGCCGCCCGCGATCTGGAATTTCGTCGCCAGCGCCGGCGATGGACGGACGGTTGAAATCGAATTGCGCGCCGAGATGGTTGAAGAGCGGAACACGACGTTGTTTCAATTCAGCCGGCCCACTGCGGCTCGCGCCACCGGCAAACAATTGCCTTCCGATGCCGACGTGCGGCTGACCGTCCGCGTGGACATCGAAGATCGAAGTTTTCATTCCGAAACCAAACGCAACGGCGGCGCGGAATATCATTTCGCGACGAACACGCGGCCGCTGGAAATCCGAAACCCGAAACCCGAAGTCCGAAATCCTGTCGGTTTTGCTTTTACGCCGGCGCCCGATCGCCAACTGCGCGTTTTTGCGGACGCCGGGGAATATCACGCGCAACCGGAGTGGTGCGAGAACATCGCGCATCCGATTGAACAAAGCCGGGGCCAAGTCGGCAGCGGCGATGCCTACAGCCCGGGATGGTTTGAAATCCCGTTGCCCAAAGGCGCGGGGGCGACGGTGACTGTGACCGCGGAAATGGACCAGACGTTTGACTCTCATTGGCGGCTCGAAGAACCGCGCGTCGGGGAAAGTTTCGAGACGCAATTGCTCCAGGCCGCCCGCGCGTTTGTGGTTCGTCGCGATGGCGGTAAAAGTGTCATTGCGGGTTATCCGTGGTTCCTGGATTGGGGCCGCGACACGTTCATCGCGGCGCGCGGGTTGTTGACGGCGGGCATGGTTGAAGATGTGAAACAAATTCTCGTCATCTTTGCGCGATTTGAGAAAGACGGGACTTTGCCCAATATTATTTTTGGCGATGATGCTTCGAACCGCGACACTTCCGACGCGCCATTGTGGTTCGGAATTGTCTGCGAAGAGCTTGCCGGGCGGGCGGGAAATGCGGTCTATTCCACAACGGTCGATGCCGCCGGTCGCACAATTCGGCAAGTCCTTGAAAGCATTGCCGAGAATTACATGCGCGGCACTCCCAACGGCATTCGCATGGACAGCGATTCCGGGCTCATCTGGAGTCCGAGCCATTTCACGTGGATGGATACGAATTATCCCGCCGCGACTCCGCGCGAGGGTTATCCGGTGGAAATCCAGGCGCTGTGGATCCGTCTGCTGCGTCAGCTTGCCAAAATCAGCGAACCGGCGGCGCAAAAAAAATGGAACGACCTCGCCGACCGCGCGCTGAAATCCGTTGAAAAACTTTTCTGGCTTGAAGATAAAGGCTGGTATGCCGATGTGTTGCTGGCCGGCCCGCGTGTGATTGCCCGCGATGTCACCGACAGTGACGCCTTGCGCAGCAACGGTCTTTTTCTCGTGAGCCTCGGGCTTGTTGCCGGCGAACGCGCGAAGCGTTGCGTGGACGCCGCCTTGCGTTATCTCGTTGTGCCCGGCGGTTTGCGCTCGCTGGCGCCGTTGCCGCTGTCCGTGCCGCTGCCCGTCTACGCCAATGGAGGCGGATTGCTGAATGATCCCCGGAATCCGTACTGGCCGAGTTACGGCGGCGACGAGGACACGCGCCGCAAACCGGCTTATCACAACGGCACGGCCTGGACGTGGACTTTTCCGGTTTTCTGCGAGGCGCTGGCGCAAGCGTGGAATTTTTCGCCGGAAGCTGTGGCGGCAGCGCGGGCTTACCTGGGCAGTTCCGAAAGGCTGATGACCGAAGGCTGCCTGGGGCAAATCCCGGAAATTCTCGATGGCGACGCGCCGCATACGCAACGCGGCTGCGATGCGCAGGCGTGGGGAGTGACGGAGGCTTTGCGCGTTTGGAAGCTGCTAAGCGGTCTTTGATTTACGATTGACGATTGACGATTGACGATTGACGATTGACGATTGACGATTGACGATTGACGATTGACGATTGACGATTGACGATTGACGATTGACGATTGACGATTGAC
>DASXHY010000224.1:0-2162 GCA_036488095.1 Verrucomicrobiia bacterium
ACTGGTTGCAGACCGATGCGCCGATCAACCCGGGCAACAGTGGCGGACCGCTCGTCGATTTGCGCGGCGAACTGATCGGCATCAACGTGGCGATCGCCGAAGGGCCGAACGGACAGCCGGGACAAGGCATCGGTTTCGCGATACCGATTCGGCTGGTGGAAGACGCGCTGTCGGAAATTTTCCCCACCGAATTCGTGAAGTCGTACTGGTTTGGCGCGCGCGTGAAGGTCGGCTCTTATCCGCTGGTCCTCACCAGCGTCCAGCCAAACAGTCCCGCCGGGAAAGCCGGATTAAAAGTCGGCGATGTCGTGATGCAGGTGAATGGAAAAGTGCCCAAGACATTCATTGAGTTTGGCGATTTGCTGGCGTCCAACGCGGCAGCGGAAATTCCCCTCACCATTCACCGGGGCGAATCGGTGAGCGATGTCAACGTGCGTCTCGTGCCGGAGCAAACTGTTTTTAACGCCGCCCTGGTGCGCAACAAGCTTGGAATGGCCTTGCAGAAAGGCCCCGATGGTTTTGTAATCACGGAAGTGCAACCGAACAGCCCCGCGGCGAACGCCGGCTTGCAGCCGCGGATGATTGTGCAGGCGATTGATCACCAGGCGCCGCCGGGGGACATCACCGGCCTGGCAAAGTTGCTTTACGCGAAAAAGAAAGGCGACACCGTGATGCTCGACCTCGCCGCGGTCGAACAAAACGGGAATTTTACCGTGCTGCGCCGGGGCCGCGCCGAGTTGACACTGCGCTGACCGAAATTTTGTTGGCTCAACCGGATGTTTCCTGACTAAACTCCGCTTTGCGAAGAAATGAATAACGGGTTCATGATTGAGGTCGAAAATCTGACCAAACGATACGCGGGCCACACCGCCGTGTCGGGCATCTCCTTTAGCGTTAATCGGGGAGAAATCGTTGGCCTCCTTGGCCCGAACGGCGCGGGCAAAAGCACCACGATGCGAATTCTCTCCTGTTACCTGCCCGCTACCTCCGGCACGGTGCGCGTCGGCGGATTGGATGTCTTTCGCGACTCGACCGAAGTGCGGCGGCGCATCGGTTACATGCCGGAAAATAATCCGTTGCACCTGGAAATGCGGGTGCGCGAATACCTCAAATTCCGCGCCCGCCTGAAGGGTCTCGGCGTCCGTCGTTCGCGCGCGCGCGTGGACACCGTCATGGAGCAATGCAGCCTCACGGACGTTTCCCGGCGCATCATCGGGCAACTTTCCAAAGGCTATCGGCAACGCGTCGGGTTGGCGGACGCGCTCGTCAACGAACCGGAGTTGATTATTTTGGATGAGCCCACGATTGGTTTGGACCCCAACCAGATTCGCTCGGTGCGGCAACTGATCAAGAGCCTGGCTGGCGCGCACACCGTATTGATTTCGACACACATCCTTCCGGAAGCGGAAATGACGTGCAACCGGATGCTCATCATGTTCGAGGGAAAAATTCTCGCGGCGGACACGCCGGATAATTTGCAGCGGCTGATGAGCGGCAACGGCCAGGTGGTGGCGGAAATTGCCGCGCCGCTCGAAGACCTGTGCAATTGCTGGGCCGAAATGCCGGAGATCGAGCACTACGATGTCTCCCCGGCTGACGGCGAATTTTTCCGATGCGCGCTCACGCCGCAAAATGGGATGGATCTGCGCCCGCACATTTTTGCGGTGGCCCGCGACCGCGGCTGGTATTTGCGCGAATTGACCCGCAACCGCCATTCGCTGGAAGACATTTACGTCAAAGTGACCCGTCCGCCGGAAGAGGAGGAAGGCGCCTGATGCAGGCTTATCTCACGCTCACGCGCCGGGAACTGGCGACTTTCTTTCTTTCCATCAGCGGCTATGTCATCATCGCGGGGCTCGCATTGCTGGTGGGGCTGGATTTTGTGACGCTGTTGAACAGCGTGGGGAACGATCCGGTTTCGATGCCGATTACGCAGTTGTTTTTTAACAACCTGCTGTTGTGGATCATCATCGTTCTTACCGCGCCGGTCATCACCATGCGGCTGTTCGCTCTCGAAAAGTCCTCCGGCACTTTTGAAACACTCACCACCACGCCGGTGGCCGACGCGCAGATCGTGGCCGCCAAATTCAGCGCCGCGGTGATTTTTTTCGTGGTGATGTGGCTGCCCACGCTCGCTTGCATGTTCATCGTCCAACATTTCG
>DASXHY010000340.1:0-3482 GCA_036488095.1 Verrucomicrobiia bacterium
CGTTCTTTTTCGGGGCGGCGGACAAATTGGAAACGAGCTTGCGCCGCGCCGGTCAATTGCCGGACGTGTTGATTTTGCGGATGCGCGATGTGCTGGCACTGGATGCCACCGGCCTCGATGCCTTGGAGGACTTGATGGAGAAATTGCGCAAGCACAGAAAGGATATCATCCTTTGCGGGCCGCACTCGCAGCCGCTGTTCGCCCTCACGCGCGCCGGTTTAATTGATAAGCTCGGACTCGAAAATGTATGCGGCGACCTCGATGACTCGCTCGCGCGGGCGCGCGAAATCCTTGCCGAAAAGGGCCACAAAAGAGGCGCCCACGGACCGACGCCGGCGCTCAGCGATGAATCTCACGCGACAAAAGAGCAGCCTGGCACATGAGCATCGTGGCCTTCAACGACCCTTGAAGTATGCACAACGCCGCAAATTCGTTCTTGCGTGTTTGGGCTGGGTATGTAATGAACGTTGGTTCGGCTTATGAATGCGACCATCCAAAATCTTTTGAAACTGCAGACCATTGAATTCGGCGACGAAAAGGCCACCGCCAAACAGATCGCTGACCTTCGTGCCCTGATCCCGGAACCCATTCTGGGGCACTATGATAGGTTGCGGGCGCGGGAGAAAAAAGGCGTGGCCGTCGTTCGCAACCAGGTCTGTGCCGGTTGCCACATGCGTCTGCCCATTGGTGTGATCACTACGCTGATGCAGGACCGCGACATCCAGCTTTGCGATAGTTGCGGAAGATATCTTTACCTGGAATTGCAGGAAGCTCCGGTTGAACCCATGGCTCCGGCGAAACCTGTCAAGAAGCGGCGGAGCAAAGCGGTTGCGGCTTGATTGCCGCCCGCAAGGTGGCCGTCCGCAGGACTCAGTCCTGGATAAAGTAGCTGAGATTTTCCAATTCGATGGCGACGTTCACGTTGTTGACCATCACTTCTTCCGGCACGGAAACCACGATCGGCGAAAAATTCAAAATCCCCACGATGCCGGCTTGCACGAGTTGATTGACGACTTCCTGCGCCGCGACGGCCGGCACGGTCAGGATGGCCATTTTGACGCCGTGCTTTTGGACAAATTCTTTCAGGACATCCATTCCAAGAATTTGTTGTTTGATCTGTTTGTCGCGGCGGCGCTTCGGTTCGGCGTCAAACGCGGCGAGGATTTCAAAGCCTTCCTTTTCAAAACCGCGATACGACAGCAACGCGAGACCGAGATTGCCGACGCCCACCAGGACGACCGGCTGCAAACTCGTCGTGCCGAGTTCATCGGAAATCATCCTGGAAAGTTCGGTCACATCGTAGCCGAGACCGCGCGTGCCGAACTGGCCGAAATAGGCGAGGTCTTTGCGAAGCTGCGTGGGTTTCACGCCCGCGACCTTGGCCAGCGCCTCGCTGGAAACCGTCTGGATATTATTGTCCTTCAGCCGCGCGAGGCAGCGCAAATAAACCGACAGGCGGTAAATCGTCTTGCGCGGAATTTCTGGGGAATCTTTTTTCAATGCGGCGAGAAATAGTTAAAATTTCGATGTTTATCAATCACGAATGCATGCGGATCCATGCGGCACTTACAACTTTTGTAGCAGCCGACGTAAGGAGGCTCACTCCGTTTCCGCGAACAAATCAGAGCCTCCTCACGTCGGCTGCTACTTTCCTTGCGTGTTACTTTTCGGTTCCACCAGTCGCGTGATTGCCCGCGCCGCGCGCGTCGAGGCGCCGGGGCCGCCGAGCGACGAGACGATTTCGCCCAGCCTGGCTTTTATCGATTTCCCCCTCGCTTCGTTCTGCAATAATTCCAGCGCAGCGCGGGAGATGCTTTCCGGCGTGGCGGCGTTCTGGATGAATTCCGGGAAAACTTCCTCATTTGCCAGCAGGTTCGGCATGGTCAGCGATTTCACTTTGACGATGCGTTTGCCAATTTCGTAGGTGACCCACGACGTCTTGTAGAGAGTGACCGCCGGCACGCCGAAGAAGGCGCATTCCATCGTGACCGTGCCGGTGGAAGCGATGGCGAGGTCGGCTTCGGCCAGCGCCTGTGACAGGTTGCCAATTTGGATTTCAATGCTGCCGGACACACCCAGCGTGCTCGCTTCAGTGGCAAGCGATTCATCCGGCAAAACAATTTTCGCCTGTGCCTGCGACGCTTTTTTCCGAATCAACTTCAATGCCTCAATCATCACCGGCAAATGCCGGTGCAATTCCTTTATCCGGCTGCCCGGCAGCAGCAAAATGAGCGGCTCATTGTTCGCGGCCTTGGACTTTGGACTCCGGGCTTTGGACTTTAGAAACCGTTCCACCATCGGATGCCCGACAAACTCGACGCGCAATTTCGGAACGCGTTTCGCATACCAATCCTTCTCGAACGGAAAAATGCTCAGGAGCAAATCGTAATCCCGCGCAATTTGATACGCGCGATCTTCGCGCGAGGCCCAGACCTGCGGTCAGACGTATTTGACAAGCTTGGGTCGCCAATCGTGGAACCAATCGGAATGCCGGGTCGTGTATTGCCGGACCGCTTCGGCGAATCGCAGATTAAAATAATTATAATCGATTCCGACAATCACATCCGGCTGCCGCTCGATGGCGAGTCGGAGCAATTGGTTAAATCGCCGGCGCGCCTGCCAGTAACTTTTCAGCGTGGGAAAGCCGATAATGGAATGTTCGGTGAGATTGAACGCAAGCTCGACGCCCGCCGCCGCCATGCGCGGACCGCCCGCGCCAAAGAAGCGTGGTTCCAGGCCGGTGTGCAACGGTTGTGCGTCCGGCGTATATTCCACCTCCGCCGCTGTGAGTTCTTTACGCAAAGCCTCGACAAGCTCCGCCCCAAGCGTGTCGCCGCTCGCTTCACCCGCGATGAGCATGATGCTCTTTGGCCTCATCTACTTGATTTGCTGCACCTGCCGCGTGATCTCAAACGCCAAATCCAGCGCCTGTTTTGCGGAGGCTCCGCTGACCATTGGGGTTTGCTTTTCGCGGACGCACTCAACGAAATGTTGCAGTTCGAGTTTCAGCGGCTCGTCTTTGGCGATCGGCACCGGCTCGCGCACGATGCGTTTGCCGGCGAATTCGCTGACGATCGTTGAATCCTTCGCGGACAATAATTTTTTCAGCAGTGAACTTTCCTCCTCGCCGTCGCGGGCGATGCGGTAAATGAACCCTTCCTGCGCCCGGTAATCGAGCGAGATGTAGCTGGGCACATCGCCGCCGCTGAATACTCGGATTTTGCGCATCCGCTCGGGGCTGACGCGGCTCACGGTGAGGTTCGCCACGCAGCCATTGGCGAAGCGCAGCCGGGCGTTCGCGATGTCCTCGGATTTGCTCAGAACGGGAATGCCTACGGCATCCACGCTCGTCACCGTCGATTTCACGAACGCCAGCACGATATCGAGATCGTGAATCATCAAATCGAGCACCACGCCGATATCCGTCGAGCGGGCAGGGTAGGGCGAGAGGCGATGCGTCTCGATGAAGCGCGGCTGGGAGG